>NZ_JBEXQK010000047.1:0-47445 GCF_040612535.1 Streptomyces sp. NPDC006368 | reverse complement strand
GCCACCCCGCCACCACAGACGACCTACGCACCGCCGACTACTGGACCGACCAAGTCCGCCACGCCGTCCGCTACGCCGACGCCATCACCACACTGCGCGAGCAGGGTGTGACGACCGTGGTCGAGATCGGGCCCGACGGTGTGCTCACCGCTCTCGCGCAGGGCATCCTCGCGGAGCGTCCCGGTGCCACCGCGCTGGCGCTCCAGCGCCGTGGCCGGTCCGAGCCCACGACACTGATCGACGGCCTGGCCGCGCTGCACCACGGTGGGGTCCGCGTCGACTGGGAGGCGTTCTACGCCGGCTCCGGCGCCCGCCGGGTGCCGCTGCCCACCTACGCCTTCCAGCACCAGCGGTACTGGGTCGACGCGTCCGCCACCACCGGCACGGACGCCGGCGGCCTCGGTCTCGAAAAGGCGGGGCATCCGCTGCTGGGCGCCGCGCTGCTGCTCGGTGACAGCGACGAGGCGCTGCTCACCGGCCGCCTGTCGGCGCGCACCCACCCCTGGCTGGCCGCGCACACGGTGGCCGGCGAGGCCGTCGTGCCGAGCGCCGTCCTCACCGAGCTGGCGATACGCGCGGGTGACGAGACGGGCTGCGCCGTGCTGGACGAGCTCACCGTCGAGGAGCCGCTGGTGCTGCCCACGACGGGCGGCGTCCATGTGCAGCTCCGGGTGGGGGCGCCCGACGCGGCCGGCCGGCGGACGCTGACCGTCCACTCCCGGCCCGACGACACCGGCGCCTCGTGGGTCCGCCACGCGCGCGGTGTGCTGAGCTCCGCCCCGCTGACCCCGCCGGCCGCCGCCCCGCACCAGCAGTGGCCACCCGCCGGTGCCACCCCGCTCCCGGTTTCCGGCGGGTACGAAGGTCTCGCCGATGCCGGGTCGGCGTACGGGCCGGTGCTCCAGGGCCTGACCGGGCTGTGGGAGCGGGACGGCGAACTCTTCGGCGAGGTACGCCTGGTGGACGACACCGTGGGCGGGGCCGCCGACTTCGGGCTCCACCCGGCGCTGCTGGACGCCGCGCTGCACCCGCTGCACCTGCGCACGGCCCCCACGCTCCTGGCGGCGGCCGGGTGGCGCGGGCTCCGTCTGTACGCGACCGGGGCCGAGTCCCTGCGTGTACGCCTCACCCCGCTCGCCGGGGCGGAGGACGACACCTGGGCGGTGAGCCTCGCCGACCCGACGGGCCGGCCGGTCGCCGACATCCGCGCGGTCACGCTGCGGCCGGTCGACACCGGCGCGCTCACCGCCGCGCGGGCCCGGAACCACGACTCCCTCTTCCACGTCGACTGGACGCCCCGGCCCGCCTCCGCGCAGGCCCACCAGGACGTGGCGGCGGCTCTCCACTGGGCCGTACTGGGCACGGACGGCCACCCGGACCCGGCGTCCGTCGTCACCGCCATCGCCTCCGGGGTCCCGGTCGACGCCGTCCGCGTCGACCTGCGCTCCGCGACCGGCGCGGACGCGGCGGCGGCGGTCCGCGCCACCGTGGGCCGCGCCCTGGAGCTGGCCCAGGGGTGGCTGGAGCAGGACACGCTGTCCGGCGTCCCGCTCGTGGTCGTGACGAGCGGCGCCGTGTCGGCCGCCGCCGGGGAGGACGTGACCGACCTGGGCGCCGCCGCGGCGTGGGGCCTGTTGCGCTCCGCGCAGTCGGAGTCCCCCGGCCGTATCGTCCTCGTGGACCTGGCGCCGGCGGACGAAACGGCAGGGCCGGACGAAGGCCCGGACGAGGTGCTGGCGGCGGTCGTGGCGTCGGGCGAGCCGCAGGCCGCCGTGCGCGGCGGCCGGGTGCTCGTGCCCCGGCTGGTGCGCGCACCGCGGATCACGCGAGCGGACGCGGGCTCGGGCGCCGGGGCGGGCGTCGCCGGTGAGCCGGTGTGGGACCGGGACGGGACCGTCCTCGTCACCGGTGGCACGGGGTCGCTCGGCGGGCTGTTCGCGCGGCACCTGGTGTCCGCGCACGGCGTGCGGCACCTGCTGCTGGTCAGCCGGCGCGGCCCGGACGCCCCCGGGGCCGGTGACCTGGTGGCCGAACTGGCGGCCCTGGGCGCCTCGGTGACCGTCGCCGCCTGTGACGTGTCGGACCCGGACGCCCTCGCCGGGCTGCTGTCCTCGGTGGAGCCGGAACATCCGCTGCGGGGTGTCGTCCACACCGCCGGTGTGCTCGACGACGGGCTGATCGCCTCGCAGACCCCGGACCGGCTGGACGGGGTGCTGCGGCCGAAGGCGGACGCGGCGTGGCACCTGCACGACCTGACCCGGGGCATGGGGTTGACGGCGTTCGTGATGTTCTCGTCGATCGCGGCTGTCGTCGGCGGCCCCGGCCAGTCCAACTACGCCGCCGCGAACGGCTTCCTCGACGCGCTCGCCCGGCACCGCGCCGCCCGGGGCCTGCCCGCCACGTCCCTGGCCTGGGGCCTGTGGGCGCAGGCCACCGGGCTGACCGGCGGACTGACCGAGACCGACCTCAAGCGCATCGCCCGTGGCGGCTTCCGCGCGGTCGACACCGAGCAGGGACCCGCCCTGTTCGACCTCGCGCTGCGGCTCGGGCACCCGGACACGGTGGTGACCCCGCTGGACCTGGCGGTCCTCCGCGAGCAGCCCCGCGTGCCGTCCGTACTGAGCGCCCTGGTGCGGACGCCCGCGCGCGGCACCGCCCGGGGCGCGGCCGACGCGGGGCCGTCCCTCGGCGACCGGCTGGCGGGGCTCGGCGAGGAGGAGCAGTTCGAGACGGTGCTGGAGGCGCTGCTGGAGGAGATCGCCCGGGTCCTGGGCCGCTCCGGCACGCAGGGCATCGACCGCGAACGGCCCTTCCCGCACCTCGGGTTCGACTCGCTGACCTCGGTGGAGCTGCGCAACCGGATCGGCACGCTCACCGGGCTGACGCTGCCCGCCACGCTGGTCTTCGACCACCCCACGCCGCACGCCCTGGCCGGCCGGCTGCGGGCCGAACTGGTGGCGGCGCGCGACGGGGAGACGGGCTCCGGCGGTGCGGACACGGTGGACTACGCGGCCGACATCCGGCTCGCCGACGACATCCGGCCCGCCGCCGAGGTCGTCCGCACCGTCACCGACCCGCGGGAGATCCTGCTCACCGGGGCCAGCGGCTTCCTCGGCGCGTTCCTGCTGCGCGACCTCATGCGCACCACCTCGGCCCGTATCCACTGCCTGGTGCGGGGTGCGGACGAGAAGACGGCGTACGAGCGGCTGCGCGGGAGCCTGGAGTGGTACCGGGTGTGGGACGCGATCGACGAGGACCGGCTCACGGTGCTCGTCGGGGACCTCGCCGAGGAGCGCCTGGGGCTGACCGAGGAGGTGTTCGACGGGCTGTCCCGCACCGTCGACGTGGTGTACCACGCCGGTGCGACGGTCCACTGGCTGCACCCGTACGAGGCGCTGCGGACGGCCAACGTGCGCGGTACCGAGGAGGTGCTGCGGCTCGCGGCGCGTCACCGGACGGTGCCCGTCCACCATGTGTCCACGGTCGGGGTGTTCAACGGTCCGGTCACCCCGGGCGTACCGCTGAAGGTCGGCGACCCGACCGGGCCCGCCGAGGCGCTGCCGAGCGGCTATCTGCGCAGCAAGTGGGTGGCCGAGCAGGTCATCGGTCTGGCCCGGGACCGGGGGCTGCCGGTGTCCGTCTACCGGGTCGACGTGATCTCCGGTGACCAGGAGAACGGCGCCTGCCAGACCCGTGACTTCGTGTGGCTGAGCCTGAAGGGCCTGTTGCAGGCGGGGACGGTGCCGTCCGGTGTCGACGGCCGGTTCCATCTGCTGCCGGTCGACTACGTGAGTGCGGCGATCCTCGGGATCTCCACCCGCGCGGGGACGGCGGGCGGCACCTTCCACCTGTTCAACCGGGATTCGCTGAGCCTGGCGGACTGCGTCGCCCATCTGCGGCGTCTGGGCTTCCGCCTGGGCGAGGCCGGGTGGGACGAGTGGAGCGCGGCGGTGCGGGCCGACCGGGGCAACGCGCTGCTGCCGCTGCTGCACGCGTTCGAGATGATGACGTCGGACACCGACGGCTTCTATCCTCCGATCGACACCACGGAGACGGAGGCCGCGCTGGAGGGCACGGGCATCAGCTGCCCGCCGCTCACGGAGGAGCTGTTCACCACGTACGTCGAGTTCTTCGTGCAGGAGGGACACTTCCCGGCCGCGCGCTGAGGCCGGCCGGAACGGGACCGGGCCGCCGGCCGCCCCTCCTGCGGGAGGGGCGGCCGGCGGCCCGGTCGTCGTCGGGGGTGTCAGAGGATGTCGGTGCCCGGGTCGAGACCGAGCAGGACCCGTCCCTGGACCTCCAGGTTGGTGTGGATCTGGGCCAGCGCGTGCAGCGAGAACCCCAGGATGTCGCGGTGGTAGCGCTGGAACGGCACATCGCGCTTGATCACCGACGCGCCGCTCGTGGAGTGGAGCAGCTCGACCGCCTCCTTGGCCAGCGTCGCCGCGAACGCGGTCCGGCCGCGCACGACGGCCTTCTCCTCGGTCGTCGGCTGTTCCGGGGCGTCCGCGCGCCGCTGGAGCAGCGCCAGGACCTGCTCCAGCAGCGCGGAGCCGGCCTCGATCTTGTTGGCGGCGGTGGCGACCCGCTGCTGGATCAGCGGGTGGTCGCGCTGCTCCTCCCAGTTGGTGTAGGTGATCCCCCGGCCGGGGACCCGCTCCAGGAACAGTTCGTACGCGCCGGTGGCGGTGCCGAGGGCCATGGCGGCGTACATCGACATGATGAAGGCGACGACGCCGTAACCCCGGCCCGCCTCCTTCTCGTTCCAGCGGTCACCGGTCGTGCCGAGGGTGATGCCCTCGTACGTGGCCAGTCGCCGGGCGGGGACGAAGACGTCCTCGGCGACCGTGGTGGCGCTGCCGGTGCCGCGTCCCGCGGAGACGTCCCAGTCGTCGACGATGGTGAGGTCGCGCAGGGGCACGAGGACGAAGAACTCCTCCTCGGTGCCGTCGGGGTGTTCGAGCATGGCCGCCACGCAGTCCCAGTCGGCGGCGTGGCAGCCGGAGTTGTAGTTCCAGCGGCCGGTGAGCCGGTAGCCGCCCTCGACGGGGGTCAGCCGGCCGGTCGGGGCGAAGCCGATCGACACACGGACCGAGCCGCCCGCGAAGACCTCCTTCTGCACCTCGTCCGGGTAGAGGCCGGCCATCAACGCGCCGGTCAGCCACACGGTCATGTTCCAGCCGGTGGACGGGCAGCCGCGGGCGATCTCCCGTACCACCTCGGCCTGTTCGGCGACGGAGAGCCCGAGCCCGCCGAAGCGCTCGGGCACGGACATGCGGAACGCGCCGGCGTTGTCGAGGAGTCTGAGCGTCTCCCGCGGTACCCGGCCCCCTTCCTCCGCTTCGATGCCGTACTTCCGGATGACGGGAACGACGTCGCGTACGGCTTCCTTGAGACCGGGACCGGAGCCGGGATCGGCCGGTAACAGACGAGTGGTCACGCATTCCTCCGAACTGGCGGGGCCCGCACAGATACGGGCATCCGGCGCAAGTTACTTATGCGTGATCACACGGGGGACACTGCGCGGTCATCAGCGGGTCACCAGGCCGGCCACCCACGGGTCACCGAACCCGCCATCGGCCGGTCACCGGGCCGGCCATCCGCCGGTCACCGAATCCGCCGCCCCGGCGCGGGGCGGCGGCCCGGTCAGGAGGCCTGGGCCTCGGGAGCCATCCGGGAGTCGTAGTCGGCCCGGGATGCGGCGATTTCGGTCTGGTGTTCCTCCGTCCAGACGACAAGGGATCGGATCGTGTCGTGCAGGGTGTTGCCGAGCGGGGTCAACTCGTAGTCGACGCGCGGCGGGACGACGGGGTGCACGGTGCGCCGCACGAGGCCGTCGCGCTCCAGCTGACGCAGGGTGACGGTCAGCATCCGCTGGCTGATGCCGTCGATCAGACGGCGCAGCTCGGAGAAGCGGAGAGTGCGGCGATCCAGCAGCGCGATCACGAGCAGCGACCACTTGTCGGCCACCCGATCGAGGATGTGCCGCACCTCACAGCCCTGTCGGGTGTCCCACTGCATCACCTCGTAGTCGTCCTCGGTACCCGTGCAGTGAGTAGGTGACTTCAAAGTGCCTTCTTCCATAGCCATTCAGCCTGCCGGATGATGCCTGTGGTTACAAGTGGGAACCGACCTCCAACTCCGCTGTTTGTGCGCCGTTTTGTGCGGACGCCTGTTCGTGGCGGCTTTCCGTTTCCCCGATCCCCGATCCCCGTCCTGTGTTTCTCAACAAGGAGCCATTCCCGTGTCCACACCGCAATCTTCCACGGACAGCGGCACCGAACGCATGAGTGGGCGCGCTTGGGGCGTGCTGTTCGTGCTGTGTGGTGCGATCTTCCTCGAGGGCGTCGACGTCGCCATGCTCAACGTGGCCCTCCCGTCGATCCGGGCCGACCTCGGCCTGTCCACCGGCACACTCCAGTGGGTCATGAGCGCCTACGTCCTCGGGTACGGCGGCTTCATGCTGCTCGGCGGTCGCGCCGCCGACCTGTTCGGACGCCGCCAGATGTTCATCTTCTGGCTCACCGTCTTCCTGCTGTTCTCGGGCCTGGGCGGTCTCGCCACCGAGGGCTGGATGCTGATCGTCGCCCGGTTCGTGACCGGTGTCGCGGCGGCCTTCATGACGCCCGCCGGCCTGTCGATCATCACGACCAGCTTCGCCGAGGGCCCGCAGCGCAACAAGGCCCTGCTGGTCTACTCGGGCACCGCGGCCGGTGGCTTCTCCATCGGTCTGGTCGTCGGCGGTCTGCTGGCGGCGATCGACTGGCGCTGGGTCTTCTTCGCCCCGGTCATCCTGTCCTTCCTCATCCTCATCACCGCGCTGGTCCTCATCGAGAAGTCGCCCCGCCCGGACCGCTCCGGCCAGGGTGTCGACCTGGGCGGCGCGCTCAGCGTGACGGCGGCGATCCTGCTCCTCGTCTACTCGGTCGAGCGGGCCACGCACGTCGCGGTGGGCCAGACCGCCGCCACCGTCGCCGCGAGCCTGGTGCTGTTCCTCGCCTTCGTCCTGATCGAGCGCAAGTCGTCCGCCCCGCTGGTGCGCCTCGGCATCTTCCGTACCGGTGCGCTGGTCCGCGCGAACCTCGCCGGCCTGCTCTTCGCCGCCGGGTTCTTCGGCTTCCAGTTCATCGCCGTGCTGTACCTGCAGGAGCTGCGCGGCTGGTCGACGCTGGAGACCAGCTTCGCCCTCATCGTGATCGGCATCGACGCCATCCTGTCGCCCACGCTCACCCCGAAGCTGGTCGAGAAGTTCGGCAACGCCCGTGTGATCTTCGGCGGTCTGCTGCTGGCCTCGCTGTCGTACGCCCTGTTCCTGCCGCTCGGCCTGGACTGGACGTACCTGATGATGTTCCCGAGCCTGATCATCCTGGGTCTGGCCTTCTCGCTGGCCTACGGCCCGCTGACCATCGTCGCGACCGAGGGCATCGAGGAGGAGGAGCAGGGCGTCGCCGGCGGCCTGCTGTACACCAGCTTCCAGTTCGGCGCCGCGCTCGGCCTGTCCGCGGTCACCGCGGTCGGTGCCGCCGCGACCTCGGGCACCACTCCCCAGGCCCTGCTCGACGGCCACCGGGCGGCCCTGGTCGTCCCGCTGGTCGCCGCCCTGGCCGCCGCCGTCATCAGCGCCTTCGGACTGCGCGGCAAGTCCGGGGCGGCGCAGGCCACCCCGACCGCCGACGGCGGTCCGGTACTGGAGCCGGTCGAGTCCACGCGCTGACCGCCCGCGGACACGACCAGGGCCCGGGAGACCGGGCCCACCCCAGCACATTGCCCCAGGCCCTCCCCCGCGCCTGGGGCAATGTCCTTTTCCGGGCCGCGTTATGTGATGCGGCCCGGTTCGCGTTTTCCGCGTACTTTCCGGGGACGTGTTTTCCCGGGGACACGCGGAGCAGTTCCCCCTCACTGCCCGGTCACGCTGCGCCCACCGTCTCGGAATTATTTTCCGGTTACTGGCGCAAGACTGCTTCTCGCCAGAATGAGCATCGCGAATCTCGCGATGGGCAAATCCGTTCCGCAATACGGCCCGGATTTATCTGCTGAGGAGGCAGGATGACCACGACCGGCAGCTCTGTTGCTGCGGTGCTCGACGAAGTGAAGGCCCTTGCCGGCCGTATCCGGGAAAGCGGGGCGGAGGCCGAGCAGCGTCGCTGGATTCCGGACGAGAACATTGAACTCCTCGAAAAGGCCGGAGTGTTCCGGCTGAACGTCCCGAGCCGGTTCGGCGGCCTGGAGGCGCCGGTGGCCGACCAGGTCGCGGTGCTCAGCGAGCTGGCCCGCGCCGACACGGCCACCGGCTGGGTCGCGATGATCTGGGTGTCCAGCTCCTGGGTCCCGAGCCTCTTCCCCGACGAGGCCCAGCAGGAGGTGTACGCGGAGGGCTCCGTCCGCGTCTCCACCGGCTTCACCCCGTCCGGCACGCTGACGCCCGAGGAGGGCGGTTACTCCCTCACCGGCAGCTGGAAGTGGATCTCCGGTGCCCGGGGCGCCGACTACGGCCTGCTCGCCGCCCTGCTGGCGGGCCCGGACGGCACGCCGGTGCCGCACGCCGCGCTGGTGCCGTTCTCCGAACTGGAGATCGCCGACGACTGGCACGCCGCCGCCGCGTCGGGCACCGGCAGCTCCACGGTCTCGGCCGCGGGCGTGAAGGTCCCGGCCCACCGGGTCGTCAGCCTGATCGACGTGCTGGGCGGGGCCACCGGCGACCGTTCCAACACGGGCGCCACCGGCCGCAACTACGCGTTCATCCCGTTCTTCATGGCGCAGGGCGCCTCGGCCTACCTGGGCATCGCCCGCGGTGCCTACGAGCTGTTCCTGGACCGGCTCCCCGGCCGGGGCATCACGTACACGTCGTGGACCGACCAGAGCCAGTCCCCGGTCACCCAGATCCAGGTCGCCACCGCCGCGAACAAGATCGCCGCGGCCGAGGCGCTCCAGGAGACGTGGCTGCGGCTGCTCCAGGAGCACGCCGACGCCGGCACCCAGCCGTCGCTGGAGGAGCGTGCGGCGGTGCGCGGCAAGGCGGGGTACGCGATTCAGCTCGCCAAGGAAGCCGTCGACGAGCTGTTCGAGGCGAGCGGCGCCTCGGTGATCATGCGTGACGTGCCGTTCCAGCGCTACCACCGTGACATGCGCGGTCTGGCGCTGCACGCCCTGTTCGCCTTCAACACCAACCAGGAAGTGCACGGACGGGCCATCCTCGGCCTCGCCCCGGACACGCCCTTCCTGTAGCCCGCCCCACCGAGGGGCCACCCGTCCGCCCGGGCGGGTGGCCCCTCGGCACCTGCGCACCTCCGCATCACCTCCGCACCTCCGCACCTCCGCACCTCCGCACCTCCGCACCTCCGCACGGTCCCACCGACACCGACACAGAGAAGGCGAACACCATGACGGAGAAGAACATCGTGGTCCTGGGAGGGACCGGCAAGACGGGCCGCCGGGTCGTCGAGGCCCTGCGCGAGCGGGGCGCGCCGGTCCGCGCGGCCAGCCGGTCCGGTGAAGTCCGCTTCGACTGGAACGACGAGGGCACCTGGGATGCGGCCCTCAAGGGCGCCGACGCGGCCTACATCGTCGACATGCAGGACAAGCCGGGTGACTGGGACGCCGAGGCACGCATCCGCGCCCTGTCGAAGCTGTCGGTGGACCTGGGCGTGCGGCGGCTGGTGCTGCTCCAGGCGCGGGTGACGGGTCCGGTCGGCGGCAAGGACCTGACGGCGGGTGAGAGCGCGGTGCAGGAGTCCGGGGCCGAATGGACGGTCCTGCGGCCCAACTGGTTCTTCCAGAACTTCGACGAGGGCGTGCTGCTGGACGCCGTGCGCGCCGGTGAGCTGCGCCTGCCGGCCGGTGACGGCCTCGAGCCGTTCGTGGACGCCGGTGACGTCGCCGAGGTGGCGACGGCGGCGCTCCTGGACGAGGGGCACGCCGGCCAGGTCTACGAGCTGAGCGGTCCGCGCGCCTTCGGCCTGGCGGACGCCGCCCTGGAGATCTCCCGCGCCACCGGCCGCGAGATCCTCTACGTCCCCGTCTCCCACCGGGATTACGTGGACGAACTGGTGTCCTATGACGTCCCCGCCGACTACGCCCTCTTCGTCGCCGACCTCGTCGCGCAGATCCGCGACAACCTCAACGCCGCCCCGACCGACACGGTGGAGCGCGTCCTCGGCCGCCCCGCCCGCGACTTCACGGACTTCGTGCGGGATGCCGCCGCCCGGGGCGTCTGGGCCGTCTGAGGCGGTGACCCGACCCGCAGGGCGTCCGGACAGGGCGTCCCGGCAGGGGGGCAGGGCAAGGGGGCAGGGCGTCCGGACAGGGGGTCCGGGCAGGGGGTTCCCCGGCAGTCAGTCGGTGACTTCCAAGTGCCTTCTTCTGCACGGGCGGGCCGTGCGGCATGCTGAGGGCAACTGGGCGGGAAATATGCCCATTTCACCCAATGACTGTCGAGGTGCCGTCGTGGCTGCTGCCAAAGTGGAGACGTTCTCGGAAATCGAGGACGCGTTCGTCAAGTACATCCAGGACATCGTCTACTGCACGATGATCACCGTGGACAAGAAGGGCCGGCCACGGGCCCGCGTCCTGCTCCCGATCTGGGAGACCGTCGACGGCAAACCGGTGGGCTGGCTCGCGGCGTACAAGACCCCCGTCAAGGTGGCCCACCTGGCGAACAACCCGCACACCACCTACTCGTACTGGAACCCCCGGCAGAACGCGGTCTTCATCGACAGCGTCTCCACCTGGGTCGACGACCCGGAAACCAAGCAGTACGCGTGGGAGCTGTACAGCAAGGGCAGCCCCGCCGGGGTCGGCTACAACCCCCGCAACTTCTGGCGTCAGGGCCCCACCGACCCCAAGTACCACGTGCTGCGCATCGAGCCGTGGCGCGTGCAGGTCCTCCGGGGCTCGGACCTGAGCAGCCGAATCTGGACCGACGAGGCCCAGCGCTGATCCAGGCGAGCCGCAGCGCTGACGCAGGTGAGCCCGGCGCGGGTCAGGCAGGTCCCGGCGCCCGTCACGCGGACAGGCCTCCCGGTTCCGCGTCTCCGCCCCGCGCGCCGTCGCCCGGGCCCTGTTCGCCGCCCGCCGGGCGGTACCAGGCCCGGCGGCGGCGCCCGGCGCGCTGAGGTGCCGCCGGGCGGCATCCCGCACCGCCCGCGACCACACCGGGAAGTCCGCAGTCCGGTGCGGCAGGGTCCTCCGGCGTGAGGCCCTGCTCGTCCCGGGCCGCGCCGGCCGGGTCCACCGCCTGCCCGGCGACGAACTCGGCCGCGAAGTCGTGTTCGCCGATCGCCGCGCGCACCCGCCCCCCGATCCGGTCCACATCGGTCCGCTCGGCCGGGGGCAGCGGCGCCCCCGCGCGGGAACGGGTCGCCGACGCGGTGCCCAGGAGGCGGGCCGCGCGGACGTGGCGCGAGGCGAGGCTGTGGGCACCGGCCAGTCCCTCCAGGGCCAGCGCCACCGCGCGCGGGTCCTCGGTCGCCACTGCGGCGGTCAGACCGTCCTGGTGGAAGGCGAGGCAGGCGGCGGCGTCGCCGCGCAGCTCGGCGGCGAACCCCAGCTCGGCCAGGACCAGGGCGAGGCCGTGGCTCGCGCCCCGGCGGCGGTTCCACTCCAGCCACGGTCTCAAGTGCGCCTCGGCGCCGTCCAGGTCGCCCCGTCGGCGGGCGCCGAGGGCGAGCCCGAGCTCGGCCATCTGCTCCGCGGGGCGGTTGCCCTGCTCGATCGCGAGTTTCAGGGCCCGCCGGTGGAACTCCTCGGCCTCGTCGAACCGGCCGGACAGCAGCGCGATCCGGCCCAGCCCCGACAGCTGGCGGGACACCTCCGACCACAGCTCCAGCGACTGGGCCATGCGCAGGCCTTCGCGGTGCAGCAGGGCCGACAGGTCGTAGTCGGCGTTGATCTCGGCGTGCACGGCGAGCGCCTCCGCCGCCTTCAGCTGGCCCCAGCCGTCGCCGAGCGCGGTGAACTGGGCGCGTGCCTCCAGCGCGTTGTCGCGCAGCGCCTCCAGCTCGCCGTGGCACATCGCGAGGGCGGCACGGCTGCTGAGGGCCGCGGCCACGCCCCAGCCGTCGCGCAGGGCCCGGAAGTCGGCCAGGGCCCGGTTCACGCGCTCCTCGCAGGCGGCGGGCGCGCCCACCTCCCACAGGGCCAGACCCACGAACCACTCCGCGCGGGCCCGGCCCACGGTGAGCTCCGGGGCCGCTGCGGGCTCTCGCGCCTCCCCGGCCCTTCCGGTTTTCCCGGCCTTTGCGGGTTCCCCGGCCCTTCCGGCTTCGGGCGGTCCGGTGTGGGCGCCGGGCTCGCTCTCGCCGAGCAGCAGCGCGAACCCCTTGTTCCAGGTGGCGGCTTCGGCGACCCGCGCCGCCGGTACGTCAGCGCCGGCGGCCATGCCCAGGGCGGTGGTCAGGGTCCGGCGGGCCTCACCCAGCCGCCCGGCGAGGAACCAGTACCAGGCCAGGGCGTTGACGAGACGCAGGGCGAGGCCGGGGGCGCCGGCGCGCCCGGCCTCCTCCAGGGCCTTCCTGACGTTGCCGGTCTCCCCGTGGAGCGTCTGCGTCCACCGGTGCTGGCCGGGGCCGTGCAGATGCGGCCGGGCCCGCTCGGCCAGCTCGGTGTAGTAGCGGGCGTGCCGCAGGGCCAGCTCGCCGGCCTCGCCCGACTCCTCCAGCCTGCGCTGCGCGTACGCGGCGACGGACTCCAGCAGCCGGTAGCGGGTGGCGACGCGGCCGTCGACCCGGGTGACCAGGGAACGGTCGACGAGGCGGGCCAGTACGTCGACCACCTCGTCGGCGGACACCTCACCCCCGGCGCACAGCTCCTCCGCCGCTGCCAGGGTGCAGCCTTCGGCGTGCACCGCCAGCCGGCGCAGCACGGCCTGCTCGCGGGCGGTCAGCAGGCCCCAGCTCCAGTCGATGGTGGCCTGAAGGGTCTGCTGGCGGCGGGGCGCTCCCCGGTAGCCGCTGTTGAGCACGCGGAAGCGGTCGTCGAGCCGCTGGAGCAGCTCATGGATGCCGAGGGCCCGGACGCGGGTGGCGGCCAGTTCCAGGGCCAGCGGTATCCCGTCGAGTCTTCGGCACACCGCCGCGACCGCCGGGGCGGTGGTGGCGTCGAGTACGAAGGAGGGGTCACCGGAGCGTGCCCGCGCGACGAACAGCCGGACGGCGCTGGAGCGTTCCAGCGCGGTGGCGTCGCCCGGGGGCGGGAGCTCCAGCGGGGGCACCGGCCAGACCGTCTCACCCTGGAGCCTCAGCGGCTCCTGGCTGGTCGCCAGGACCTTGACGCGGGGGGCCTTCTCCAGCAGGAGGCCGGCCAGTTCCGCGACCGCGTCCAGGACGTGTTCGCAGTTGTCGAGCACGAGCAGCAGCCCGCGTGACGCGACGGCGTCCACGAGGAGCCCGGTGGACCGGTCCGGGCCCGCGGGCGGCGCCCCGGCGCCGTCGTACTCCTCCCGGACGCCGAGCACGGCGAGCACCTGCTGCGCGAGGCACTCCAGGGCGTCGGGCGTGTCCGGGGCGGCCACCGCGGCGAGCTCCACCAGCCACACCCCGTCCGGGAACTCGCCGGTCAGGCCCCTCGCGGCGGCGACGGCGAGCCGGGTCTTGCCGACCCCGCCGGGGCCGGTGAAGGTGACCAGCCGGTTGTTCAGGATCAGCCGCCGGCCTTCGGCCAGCGCGGCGTCCCGGCCCACCAGGGTGTTCGCCGGCTCGGGGAGGTTGGTGCGGGCGCGGCCCGCCGCCGGCGCGGCCGGTGCGGCGGCCTCGCTCTGCAGGGCGGGGTCCTGACGGAGGATGGCCTGCTGGAGGGCGTCGATGGCCGGGCCGGGCACCAGGCCGAGTTCCTCGTCCAGACGGCGGCGCAGGTCGGCGTAGCTGTCGAGCGCCTCGGAGGACCGGCCGGCCTGGTAGAGCGCGTGCATCTGCGCCATCCGCAGCCGCTCCCGCAGCGGGTGGGCGGTCACCAGGGTGGTGACCTCGCCCACCAGGAGTCGGTGTTCGCCGAGTTGGAGGCGGGCCTCCAGGTGCTCCTCCACCGCCGTGAGGCGCTCTTCCTCCAGCGCGGCGGCGGCGGAGTGCGCGAAGGGCTCGTCCGCGAAGTCGGCGAACGCGGGGCCCCGCCACAGCGCCAGCGCGTCGGCGAGGACGGCGGCCTTGGCGCGCGGGTCGTCGACCGTACGGGACCGTGCCACCAGGGAACGGAAGAGCCCGGCGTCCACCGCCTCGTCCGTGGCGCGCAGCGCGTATCCGGGAGCGCGGTGGGCGACCAGTTCGCGGGAGCCCTCCTCCGCCTCATCCAGGGCCCGTCTCAGCTGGGAGACCTTCGCCTGGAGCGAGCCGGTGGGGTTGGCGGGTGGCGTGGAGCCGCCCCAGAGGGCTTCGATCAGCCCTTGGGCGGGCACCACGCGGCCGTGGTGGGCCAGCAGATTCGCGAGCAGGGCGCGCACCTTGACTTCGGGGACCCGAACCGGTCTTCCCTCAGTGGTCCACACCTCAAGCGGGCCCAGCACCCCGAATCGCATGACCTCACATTAACTCAGATATATGACGCAAACGCAGAACAGTTACGCGGATCACGCCCCCGCGCCCGGGTATCGCCACCGACCCGCGGCTGACACCTGATCGTTCGTCATGTGTGCAGTGCTGGACCGCTGTTGGCTGGGCCGGCGATCGTCGCCGCGGTGACGATCAGCCCGTCCCGGACGAGCCAGCCGCCCGTGAAGGAGTCCAGCCGCACGCCGTCGACGACCGGCCCGGGGACCAGCAGGCGCGCGGTGAAGGTGGACCGGTCCGGATCCACGGTGATCACGGCCTCCTCGAAGTTCAGCCAGCGGCGCGTCAGCGGATACCAGACCTTGTAGACGGTTTCCTTGGCGCTGAAGACCAGGCGGTCCCAGTGGACGCCGGGCCGTCGTGGGGCCAACTGCCGCAGCCACGCCCGCTCCTGGGGAACGGTCACCAGGTCCCGCACCCCGTCGTCCGGCAGCGGCAGATTGGGCTCGGCGTCGATGCCGACGGCCGCGAGGCTCGCGGCGCGGGCCACGACCGCGGCGCGGTAGCCCTTGCAGTGGGTCATCGAGCCGACGAATCCCTCGGGCCACCGCGGGGCCCCCTTGGCGTCCGGCAGGATCGGCGCTGCGGGCCCGCCCAGCTTGCCGAGCGCCTCGCGGGCGCAGCGGCGTACGGTGGCGAACTCGCGGCGCCGTGACTCCACGGCGACTGCGATGAGCCGGGCCTCCTGCGGGTACAGGGCCCGCTCGGCCGAGGGGTCGTCACCGAAGGACTCGACGGCGGCCACCGACGGCGGCAGCAGTTCCTCGATCATCCGCGCTCCCCCAGGATCCGTACGGGACGCCCCGGAACGCCGGCGCGCTGCCGCCACTCGCGCGGGTAGCCCAGCGACACCTCGTGGTGCGGGACGCCGTCCCGCACGATCAGGCGCGGGATGTGGAGGTGGCCGTAGACGACCGCGGCGGCCCGGTACCGCACCGGCCAGTCCTCGGTCGCCTCGGTACCGCACCACAGGGCGAACTCCGGGTACCGCAGGATCCGGGTGGGCTCGCGCACCAGCGGATAGTGGTTGACCAGCACGGTGGGCAACTCCGCCGGGATGTCGGCCAGTCGCGCCGCCGTCTGCTTCACGCGCGCCCGGGACCACTCCTCCCGGCTCGGGTACGGGTCGGGGTGCAGGAACGCCTCGTCCGTGCAGACGACGCCCGCCCGCTCGGCGATCTCCATCGCCTCCTCCCGCGTACGCGCCCCGGCGGGCCGGAAGGTGTAGTCGTACAGCAGGAACAGCGGTGCGATCACCGCCGGGCCGCCCTCGCCCTCCCACAGCGGGTAGGGGTCCTCGGGCGTCGTGACGCCCATGCGCCGGCACATCTCGACGAGGTGGAGGTAGCGCGCCTCGCCACGCAGCCGCACGGGGTCGTGGGGCGTCGTCCACAGTTCGTGGTTGCCCGGCGCCCACACCACATGCGCGAACCGGTCGCGCAGCAGGCCGAGCGCCCACTCGACGTCCTCGACGGTCTCACCGACGTCACCGGCGACCAGCAGCCAGTCGTCGTCCGTCCCGGGCCGCAACTCCTCGACGATCCCGCGGTTCTCGGCGTACCGCACGTGAAGGTCGCTGACGGCCAGCAGTCCCCCTCGGCTCTTCGGTCCACCCGATCCGCCCGATCCGCCGGCCATCAGGACGCGTCCGGGAAAATGGTGCCGAACGCCACGCGCCCTGGGCGCGCGCCGCCGTCCGGCGCGTCGGACAACCGCGATAACCGGTCAACACACATGGTTTTCCCCCTGTTATGTCCCGCCCGCGTTCCACGGGACGTTCGCGCGACAGCTCGTTCCATCGTGGATCACCGCGCGCTTTTGAGCCAGCCCTTCCCCACAATAAAGAAACCGCACTGCCGGTTTCTATAGACTGTGCGCATCCCATTCCGAGGCCCGACCGCCGCGACCATGGAGCACGACATGACGAAGCAGGAGCGGGCGGCACGCACACGTGAAGCAGTTATTCGTTCCGCCGCCGAGGTGTTCGACAGGGACGGATTCGCCCTGTCGTCGCTCACCTCCATCAGCACCCGAGCCGGGGTGAGCAATGGCGCGCTGTATTTCCACTTCGTGAACAAGAACGCCCTGGCCGAGGCGGTCGAGGACGAGGCCGTGACGGCCCTGCGCCGGATCGCGCCCCCGTGGGGCGACGCGACCGGTCCCGCTCTCCAGGGCCTGGTGGACGCCACGCACACGCTGGCGCTGCACATGCGGGAGGACGTGATCCTGCGGGCGGGGTTCGGCTTGAGCGCGGACACCACCTGGAAGGGCGGTGGCGGCAGCCTGCGGCGGTACTGGGCCGAGTGGGTGGGCGACGGGCTGGCCGCCGCCGCCCGGCAGGGCGCGCTCGCCGACGGGGTGACGCTGGAGGACGCCACCGTCGTCATCGCGGCGACGACCCTGGGCTTCGAGGCGCTGGGGCGCACGGATCCGCAGTGGTTCAGCGGACACATGTTCACCCGGCTGTGGCGGCTCCTCCTGCCACGACTGACCACCGATCAGACGGTCCGCGCCGTCGCCCCGGCTGACAGCTGCGCCGGGCACGGCGTGGGGGCCCTGGGTGCCGCGGTGTCACCGCGCTGGTGGCCGGTCCTCGGATTCGCCGACTGACGGGAACGCCACCGGCCGCCGCCCGCCGCCCGCGGGCCTGATCACCGGCGGGCAGCGGGCCGTGGACAGCGGCTGCCGTCGGTGTCAGCCCGCCCGGACCCCGGGCGCCGGGTGGTGTTCCGGCACCCCGTCGAGCACCCGCCATCCGGCCTGGGCCCCGCCGCTCAGGGCGTACTCGACCATCGACGCGGCGGCGGCGCGAGTGGCGTCGCACACCTGGATCCCGCCGGGCGGCGCCAGCGCCAGCAGGGACTGGCACCGGTCGATCAGGGCCCCGTTGACCGCGGACGGGACGGTGGGATCGTCCTGCCGGAACCGCACGAGCGCCTGCCCCGTGGCCACGGCCGCGTGCAGCGTCAGCCCCCGCCAGGACGCCGGCCGTGTGCCGTCCGGGGTCGAGGGGACCGCCGGCACGGTGAGGCGGTCGCGCAGCGCGACGGCCGCGCGTACGGCGGAGAGCGCGGCGCTCTCCTCGTCGGGCGAGCGGAACAGGCCCAGCGTCACGGCCCCGATCGAGGCCACGGTCTCGCCGCCCAGCCGCTCGATCTGCCGCCGTGCGGAGGCGTTGACGCTCTCGAAGACCTGGTCCATCGACTCCGCGGCACCGCCGCCGAGTCCGGGGGCGAGCCGGGACCGGACGAGCAGCACGCTCACGCGCTGACGCGTCGTCGTCAACAAGGTGGCCGGGGTCTGCCGCCGCGGCACCGGCACGCGGCCACCCTGCGCCGGGATGACCGGCGGCGCTGCGGCCTGGACACGGCGGTCGGCGAACACCCCGGCGGGCGTACGCCGCGGCTCGTCGCGGTGCGCCTCACGTCGACGCTCGTCACGGTGGGCCGCCTCTTCGCGACGGCGCTCGTCGCGGTGCGCCTCCTCCCGACGGCGCGCCTCACGGTGACGCTCCTCGTGAGGCCGCCCCTCACACGACCGCCCCTCACGCGACCGCTCCTCGTGAGGCCACTCCTCGCCCGACCGCTCCTCGTGAGGCCGCCCCTCACGCGACCGCTCGTCCCGGTGCCGTCGGCCGTCCGGCGCCCCCGCCCCCAGGCGCTCCTCGTACACCTCGTGCTCCTCGCGCTGGCGGACCCGGCCGCCGGGCACGCCGACCAGGTACCGGTCGGCGGTGACCGCCGCGGCGGGGGCGATGTCGAGGGCGGGGTCCTGGGCGAGTATGGCCTGCTGCATCCGGCGCAGCTCATGGCCGGGTTCGAGTCCCAGGTCCTCGACCAGGGTCGCGCGGATGCGGTGGTACACGCCCAGGGCGTCGGCCTGGCGCCCGCACCGGTACAGCGCCAGCATCAGCTGCCCCGCGGTCCGCTCGCGCAGCGGCTCGGCCTCCACCGTCGTCTCCAGTTCGCCCAGGACGGCGTAGTGCTGCGCGCACTGCAGCTTGGCCTCGAAGTAGTCCTCCAGGACGTCGAGACGGGTGTTCTGCACGGCGGTGAGTTCGGGCCAGGAGGTGCCCCGCTCGACGAGGTCGGCCAGGACCGGGCCGCGCCACAGCTCCAGCGCCTCGCACAGCGGTGGGACCGCCTCCTCCGGACGGCCGGCCGCGAGGCGGGCGCGGCCTTCGTGCACGCGTTTGCGGAAGAGGTGGAGGTCCACCTGGTCCGGGTCGACGTTGATCATGTAGCCGGGAGCCCGGGTGACGAGCGTGGCCGGGTGCTCGACGGCAGGGGCGGAGGTGGTGAGCATCCCGCGCAGCCCCCACACCGCGTTCTGGAGGATCTTGCGCGCGGTGGCGGGCGTGTCCTCACCGCTCCACAGGGCGGACAGCAACTGGCTTGTGGGCACGACCTGGTTGGCCTGAAGGAGCAGGTACCCCAGAGTGGCCCGTTGTTTGGTTCCCCCGAGAGGGACCGGCCGGTCGCCCGCCATCACTTCGAGCGGACCGAGCATCCGAAAGCGCATAGTTCCCCCAGTCTCCATGCACGTGTCCTCTTCATACGCGACGTTACAAACCGACGTACCGGTTTGGCAAAGTGATTCGACTCGCACCGATGTCTCCACCGAGGCTCAACCTCTCGTGGTGCAGGGCTAGTTGACGGATTGTCAGCTGGTCAGCGCGTGGAACGGGCGGGTCGTCGCGGCGGTCACGGACACCGGGCGTCGCGCATGCGACCGGCGGCTCACGCTTGTTCATCCGTCCGCCATGGCCCGTTCCACCCATAAAAAGAGCGCCCGCGGTTTGTTATGCATACGCGGGAGGGGGCCATACCGCTTCGGATATGGCCCCCTCCCGGGGTCCGGCTCAGGCGAACGCGTCCGCGTGATCGCGCGCCCAGGCCCGGAACGGCCGCGCCGCCCGCCCCGTGAGCGCGGGCACCGTGGGCAGTACGTGCGCCTTGGCCCCGGCCCGTTGGCGCTCGGCGCTCCGCAGGAACGCTTCCGCCACCGGCTCCGGATGGCGCCGGAGCAGCTCGGCCCGGGCCTGTTCGCGGGTCAGTTCCTCGAACCGCAGCGGCCGGCCCAGTACTTCGGAGAGCTGCGCGGTCTGCTCGGCCGCGCTGATCCCCTCGGGCCCGGACAAGGAGTACGCCTTTCCCTCGTGCCCCGGTTCGGTCAGGACGCGTACGGCGACCTCCGCGATGTCCCGGGGGTCGACGCACGCCACGGGGGACGTGCCGTAGAGGGCGCGTACGACGCCCTCGGAGCGGATGGTGCCCGCCCAGCGCAGCGTGTTGGACATGAACGTCCTGGCACGGAGCAGGGTCCAGGCCGGACCGGACTCCCTGATGGCCTGTTCGTTGCGGCGCTGCACACGGACGAGGAGGTCATCGGCGTCCGGCTCGGCGACGGCGGCCATGGACAGCTTGACCAGGTGGCGGACGCCCGCCTCCCGCGCGGCCGTGGCGAACCGGGCGTCGTGCGGCTCGGTGGGGCTGTTCGTCACGAGGAACGCCGCACGCACTCCGCGCAGGGCCCGGTCGAGGGAGTCACGGTCGTCGTAGTCGCCCTGGACGACGTCGACGGCGCGCTCGGTGACCGGTACCCGCTCCGGCCGCCTGGCCAGGGCGCGTACCGGCCCGGCCGCGGCCAGCAGCCGGGCGACCTCGCGTCCGACCGCGCCGGTCACCCCGGTCACGAGGATCACGAAGGACTGTCCGTGACGGCGGGGCCGGACAGGACCGCGGAGAAGACCAGGGCGTCGTCCTGACTGCCGGTCACCCGCACTGAGGTGGTCTCCGGTGTCCCGCCCCCGGTGACATGGGCCTGGACCCAGCAGGGGCGGTCGAACTCGGCGTACCGGTGGAACCGGGTGCTGACCGTGGCGGGCACGAAAGCGCTCGGGGCGGTCGCGATACCGGCCGCCTGCCGGGCCGCTTCGAGCAGCAGCATGCCGGGCACGTGGTCATTGGGGCGCTGGAAGAGAGTGGAGTGGGTGGTGTCCACCCGCAGTTGCCAGACGTTCTCCTGTGCCGTCTCCGACAGGACGACGTCGTCGGCCCGGGCCCGCCCGGTGCGCGCCGCCGGCGGCAGGGCCACCGGCCCGGCGGGAGGAGGGGCGAGGCCCTGGTCGCCGCGCATTCGCCGGTAGACCGGCGGGCTGGTGAACCGGGTCACGCCGACACCCGTGGCGACGACCGCTCCCGAGCGCCGCACGACCCAGTCGACCCGCCCCTGGAACGGCCGTCCGCCGCGCCACTTCAGCGCGGAACAGACGACTTCCACCTCCACCTCCGTGGGCCCGGTGCCCACCGCGAGGCCCTCCGGCCGCGAGGTGCAGTCGAGGGAGGCCATCAGGAAGTGGTAGTCGAGCGGGACTCCGTAACCGGCGTGGAAGACCAGCATGGCGGACTGGCGCATCGTTTCCGCAAGGAGCAGGGGGTCGTGCCGGTCGCCGTGCACCGGCGCGAAGAAGGAGTGGTCGTGCGGCAGCACGGCGGTGACCGTGAAGCGGTGCTCCCCCGTCCGCGCCCAGCTCGTGGGGAAGGCGTCCGCCGTCCGGATACGGTGCACCATGGCCAAGTGAACAGGTTGTGCGGTCGGGTTGGGCGGAGGCGGCCCGTGGCCGGCTATCGGCGCGAGGTCGGTTATCGGTGCGAGGTCGGTTATCGGTGCGAGGTCGGTTAAAACTGCCGCTTCATGCATGATTCCCCCCCAGGATGATGACAGTCAGCGCTGCCCTGGCGATGCACGATCGATGCAAACAAGCCAGTAGCATTCAGACTAGGCGGTTTTTTTCTTCCCCTCAAGCGTCGTCCCGGATCATTCACCGTGGCGTGATCCCGCTGTCATGAAGGAGGTACGCGTGGCCAAGCAGGTTCGGGCGATCCGCACCCGCCAGACGATCTTGGAGGCCGCGGCCCAGGTTTTCGAGAAACAGGGCTACCAGGCCGCCACCATCACGGACATCCTCAAGGTCGCGGGTGTCACCAAGGGCGCGTTGTACTTCCACTTCCAGTCCAAGGAGGAGCTGGCGATGGGCGTCTTCGACGCCCAGGAGCCGCCGCAGCGGGTCCCGCCGCAGGATCTGAAGCTCCAGGAGCTGGTGGACGTCGGGGTGTTGTTCATCCACCGGATGCGGACCAGTCTCCTCGCCCGCGCCGGAGTGCGGCTCTCCATGGACCAGCAGGCCCACAGCCTCGATCGCCGTGGGCCGTTCCTGCGGTGGCGGGAGAGCACCCTGGAGCTGCTGGCCGCCGCCAAGGAGCACGGTGAGCTGCTGCCCCATGTGAACCCCGCCGAGTCGGCCGACCTGTATGTGGGTGCCTTCGCCGGCGTCCAGGCGGTGTCGCAGATCATGAGCAACTACGAGGACCTGGACCGGCGTTACGCGGCGCTCCAGAAACACGTGCTGCCGAGCATCGCCGTGCCGTCGGTGCTCGCCGCGCTGGACTTCTCCCCGGACCGCGCCGCCCGGCTCGCCCTCGAGTCGTCACCGCCGGAGCCGGGCTCGGAGGCCCGGTATGCGCAGCGGACGGCGGACCTGGCGCGACCGGCGTCCGTGGGTTAGCCCTTGGTCGCCGTGGCCGGACGCGCCGCTCCCCGGGTAAGAGGTGCGCCCGGTTGACACCGGAAGGGCGGCCGACGGGACGAGCGGGCCGCGTTCCGTGCCGCGTTCGCGTGGCGCGCGCCAGGCGTCGCGGAGAGTGGCGGAAGTCGGTGCGGTCAAGGGGCGCGACGCGGGCGGCGCAGTCGGGGAGCTCTTCGACGATCGTGCCGCTCAGGGGCCGGACGACCGGCTCCGGGAGAATGTTTTTTCGGCCAATATCTGCGCTGGTCCGGCGCACTCCGCGTCCAGCGGTACGGCGTGGGTGCCGGGGCTCGACCAGCCGCTCGTACATCTCCAGAGCCACGTCCCCGCGCGTGCGCGCCGCGACAGCGCCGACCAGTCGACCGGCCCCTCGCCCCCGCGCCCAACGGGCCGGCCGCGCCGGGGACGCCGCGGGACCGCACCCCACCGCACCCCACCGCACCCCACCGCACCCCACCGCACACCGTGACCCCGCACCCGTCCCCCACGCCCCGCACCCGCGCCGCTCCCGCACCCCGGCACCCCGCGCCGGCAGTGCCGCTCCGGTCGCGGGGCGCCGACGGGGTCAGGCGGAGCGCTTGCGCGAGGGTGTCTTCCTCGCGGTGGACTTCTTCGCCGCCGACTTCTCCGCCGTCTTCGCCGTTGCCTTCCCCGCCGGCTTCTTCTCCGTCGTCTTCGACGTCGACTTGCGCGCCGCCGCCGACGTCTTCTTCGCGGCCGTCTTCGCCGTGGACTTCTTCCCACCCGTCTCCTTGGGCGCCGCCCGCGCCTTCTTCCTCGGGGAGATCGCCGTCACCGAGGCCTCCGCCGCGTCCTCGCCACGCGCCTCCCTCGCCGCGCGGACGCTGCTCTCCAGCGCGGCCATCAGGTCGATGACCTGGCCGCCCCGTTCCTTCTTCGGCTCGGCCGGAACTTCCAGGGAGCCCTCCGCCTTCGCGGCGATCAGCTCCTCCACCGCCGTCCGGTAGTCGTCGTGCAGGGTCTCGATGTCCACCTCGCCGAGCGTGTCCATCAGGGCGTCGGCGAGGTCGAGTTCGGCTTCCCGGACCGTCACCGAGGTGTCGGGTGCGACGCCCTCGGGGCGGCGGATCTCGTCCGGCCACAGCAGGCCGTGCATGGCGATCACGTCGTCGACGACGCGCAGCATGCCGAGCCGTTCCCGCCCGCGCAGCGCGAACTTGGCGATGGCGACCCGCTCGCTGCGCTTGAGCGCCTCACGCAGCAGCGTGTACGGCTTCGCCGCCGGCACCCCGTTCGCCGCCAGGTAGTACGCCGCGTCCATCTGGAGCGGGTCGATCTGCGAGGCCGGTACGAAGGCGACGATCTCGATCGTCTTGGCCGTCGGCAGCGGCAGCGCGGCGAGATCATCGTCGGTGATCTGGATCATCGACCCGTCGGCCTCTTCGTACGCCTTGCCGATCTCCGCCGAGGGCACCTCCTCGCCGTCCAGCTCGCACACCTTGCGGTAGCGGATGCGGCCGCCGTCCTCCGTGTGGATCTGCCGGAAGGAGATGGACCGGTTCTCCGTCGCGTTCACCAGCTTGATCGGGATGCTGACCAGGCCAAAAGAAATGGCACCATTCCAGATGGACCGCATGGTTCATCCCTTTCGTCCCGGTTCCGTGGGATTCTCATCGTATGACGCCGATCACCGAGGTGGAGGGGCGACGGCTGGCGCTCAGCAACCTGGACAAGGTCATCCACCCCGCCACCGGCACCACCAAGGGCGAGCTCCTCCACTACTACGCGACCGCCGCCACGTGCTTCCTTCCGCACCTCAGAGGCCGCCCGCTGTCCTTCCTGAGGTATCCGGACGGGCCGGACGGGCAGCTGTTCTTCACCAAGAACCCGCCGCCCGGCACCCCCTCCTGGGTGAAAACGGTGCCCGTCCCCCGGTCGGAGGACGAAAGTGCCCGCCAGGTGATGGTCGAGGACCTCGCCTCCCTGATGTGGGCGGCCAACCTCGTGGTCGAGTTCCACACCCCGCAGTGGCGGGCCGACGCCCCCGCCCAGGCCGACCGGCTCGTGCTGGACCTCGACCCGGGCGCGCCCGCCGGTGTCGTCGAGTGCTGCCATGTCGCCCTCTGGCTGCGCGAGCGCCTCGCGGCGGACGGCCTTGAGGCGTACGCGAAGACGTCCGGCGCCAAGGGGCTCCACCTGTACGTCCCGCTGGAGCGCGCCCCCTCCGAACGGGTCTCGGCGTACGCGAAACAGCTCGCCGTCGAGGCGGAGGCGGACCTTCCGGCCCTGGTCGTGCACCGGATGACCAGATCCCTGCGCCCCGGCAAGGTCTTCGTCGACCACAGCCAGAACGCCGCCGCCAAGACGACCGCCGCCCCCTACACACTGCGGGCCCGCCGCGCACCCGTCGTCTCCACCCCGGTGACCTGGGAGGAGGTCGAGTCGTGCGGGGACCCCGCGCAGCTCACCTTCGGCATCGGTGACCTTCCGCCGCGCCTCCAGCGGTACGGGGACCTGCTCGCGCCGCTGCTCGACCCGGAGCGGGCGGGGGCCCTGCCATGACGGTGCCGGTGAAACCGCCGAGGCCGTTGCAGCCGCCGGTCAGGGTCGCGCTCGCCGAGACGGTCGGCACGCTGCCGCGCGAGCACGGACTGGCGTACGAACCGAAGTTCGACGGCCACCGGATGGTGATCTTCCGGCAGGGCGGCGAGGTGGTGCTCCAGGCCCGCTCGGGGCGGATCGTCACCGCCGCGTTCCCCGACCTGGCCGAGGCCGCCCTGCGGTTGCCGGAGGGCACCGTCCTGGACGGTGAGGTGGTCGTCTGGCGGGAGGGGCGGATCGACTTCGCCGCCGTACAGGGCCGGGCCTTCGCCACTCCCGGGCGGGCGCCGGCCCTGGCGCGGCGGCTGCCCGCCTCGTACGCCGCCTTCGACGTGCTGGCGGCGGACGGCGCCGATCTGCGGCGGTCGCGCTACGACCGGCGCCGGGAGCGGCTGGAGGAGCTGCTCGCGGAGCTCGGGCCGCCGATCCAGGCGGTACCGATGACGACCGACCCCGAGGTGGCGGCCACCTGGTACGAGACACTGCCCGCGATCGGTGTCGAGGGGCTCGTGATCAAGCGGCTGGACCAGCCGTACCGGGCGGGCACGCGCGCGTGGCGCAAGTTCCGGCACACCGACACCAAGGACGCGGTCGTGGTCGGCTTCACCGGCGCCCGGGAACGGCCGGCCGCGCTGGTGCTGGTCCTTCCGGACGACGACGTCCCGGTGGTGTCCAGCCCGCTGCCGCCCGCGCTGCGCTCCCGCGCGGGCAGTGTGCTGCGGGCCCTGACCCCGGGCGAGCCGGGCACCGCGACGGCGGTCGGCATCGGCGACGTCACCTACCGCTCCGTACCGCCGGAGCTGACGGCGGAGGTCGCGACGGGGACGACACGGCACACGGTGACGACCGTGCTGCGGCTGAAGGACCCCGACGGCGGGCCCGGGGAGGGCACGGTCCGGAGCCGGGAGGGCGGGCCCTAGGCGGCCAGCCAGGTGCGCCGGTCGCGGGCCGTCGCGTACAGCGCGTCGATGTCCACCGGTTTCAGTACGCCACCGAGGGCGGCCAGGGACGGTATCTCGCCGTCCCGCAGCACCCGCACGTCCGGGGGCCCCGGCGGCAGGTCCCAGCGGGCCGCCTCGGCCACCGCGAGGACCGGGTGCACGGCCGTGGCCAGCGCGTGCGCGGCGCGCTCGGCGTCACGGCGCAGCCACCGCAGGCGCGGCAGGGGCTCGGCGCGGCCCACGGCGACCAGCGGGTCGGCGAACCGCACCCGGTGGCCGCGCGCCGCGACGGTGCGCACCACGAGCACGCCGCCCGGGCCGATGGCCAGGTGGTCGATGCGGGCGGCGCCGGGCAGCGGTACGGAGTGCAGGACCCGCCAGCCGGCGCCGTCGAGCCGGTCGAGGGCGTCACCGACCCGCTGGTGCGCGGCGAGCTCCGCCGGGCGCGGGTCGCGCCGGAAGAGACGCGGGGCCGGGCGGCCCGCCCGGTCGAGCGCCAGGTGCAGCGCTTCGCCGGGGCGGTTGGGGGCGAGGTCGTCGTCGGGGTGCAGCGAGAGACGTGCCAGGTCGGCGGGGGTGGGGACGGGCGGCGGGCCGACGGTGACCGTACCGGTGACGTAGGGGGCGAGGGCGGTCCGTACGTCGTCCTCGTAGGCGTCGTACAGCAGACTGACCCGGCCGCTCTGCCGGTCGTACCAGGCGACCGACCGGCCGTCCGGGAGGCTGACGTGGAGCCGGTCCCGGCCGTGGAGGCGGGTCGGTGTCACCCGCAGTCCCGTCATGCAGCATCACCCCGTTCCATGGGAACAGCCGCGCTCTCCTGGGGCAAGACGGGGCGCCGGGGCGGTGACGAACAGGGGGCGACGCGTGTCCGATTGGCGGGTCATGGTGGACGGCGGTGTGGTGCACTATTGCCCCCAAGTGCAGTGTTGACGGGGAGGGATGGGCATGTTCACGGGGATCGAGGAGGTCGACTGGGCCTCGTTGGGGCATGCCTACGGCCCGGCCGACGATGTGCCGGCACTGCTGCGCGGGCTGGCCTCCGGCGACGCCGCCGAGCGCGAGATGGCGCTGGAGGGGATGTACGGCGCGGTCCACCACCAGGGCGACGTGTACGACTCGACGCTCGCGTGCATCCCCTTCCTGCTGGAGCTGGTGGCCTCCCCCGAGGTGCAGGACCGCGGCTGCATCGTCGAGCTGCTGACCAGCATCGGCGGCATCGATCTGGGCGGCGACGACGAGCTGGACGAACTCGACCCGGAGGGCGAGGAGTTCGAGGACGCGGCGAACTACGCGATGGCGGCGGCGGCCGTCGCCGCGGGCGCCGATGTGTTCGTCGGGCTGCTCGGTGACACGGACCGGGAGGTACGGCTCGCGGCGCCCGGCGCGCTCGCCTCACTGCACGGCGACCCCGCGCGCGTGCTGGTGCTGCTGCGGGAGCGGCTGACCGTGGAGACCGACACGGAGGTGCGGCTGGCGCTGGTCGAGGCGGTGGGCCGGATCGCGCTGCGGTACGAGTCGCTGCGCGACGAGACGGTGGAGTGGCTGGCCTGGCTGATGGGCGCGGCCCAGGATCCGGCGCTGCGGCTGGCGTCGCTGGCGCAGCTGGCGCGGTGTGCGCCGGCGCGGCTGCCCGCGGACGTGGTGGCGCGGGTGACGGGGCTGCTGGCGGAGCTGCGCGCGGCGGCGGCCCAGCCGGTGGAGGCGCTGGAGCCGGCCGCCCGCCCGGTGACGCCGTCCCTGGTGGGGCAGTTGCGGGAGCTGCGCGAGGAGCACCGGGCGGGCCGGGGCACCGCGTGGGCCGACGATCTGCTGCGGACCCTGCACAGCGCGCTGGACGACCGGGTGGACGACCGCATCGCGCTCGTCACGGATCAGCTGCGCAGCCCCGACCGGGGGCAGCGGGCCGACGCCGTGTGGATGTGCGGCGGGCTGGTCCAGACGTGGCGCGGGGCGTACGACGAGGTGGTGCGGCTCGTCGGGGCGCAGCTGTCGGACCCGGAGCCGCGGCTGAGGACGGCCGCCGCGTCATGGCTGGAGGGCCTGTTCGCGCTGGCGCGCCCGGCGGCCGACGCGCTGGCGGCGCGGGTCGCGGCGGACCCCGCGCCGTGGGAGCCCGAGCGGCCGGGCGGGGGCCGGACGTGGCCGGGCAGCGCGCTGCTCGCGCTCACCCGCGCGGGGGATGCGCGGGCGGTGCCGGCCCTGGCGCGGGCGCTGGAGGAGTCCGAGCCGAACGCGCAGCTGGTGTACGCGGTGCCGTACCTCGCGGACGCGGGTGCGCCGCTCGCGCCGGTGCTGCGGCGGAGGCTCGGCGCGCTGCCGCTGGACGAGGAGCTGAGCGAGCAGGCGGGGCCCCTGCTGCTGGCGCTGGCGGGGCTGCGGGCGGTGGACGCGCTGCCGGAGGTGCTGCGGGTGCTGCGGGGCGCGCCGGCGTTCCGCCGGGAGTGGGTGATCGAGTCGGCGCTGCGCGCGGTGGCGGCGTTCGGGCCGGCGGCCCGTGAGGCGGTGCCGGATCTGCGGGCGCTGCTGGGTGACGGTTCGGCGGGGCTGGTGAGCATGGCGGCACGGGCCCTGTGGGCGGTGGACGGTGACGCCGGGGTCTTACTGCCGAAGCTGTGCGGGCTGCTGCGGGCGCCGGACGCCCATGAGCGGCGCGAGGCGGCGTGGGCGGTGGGCGCGATCGGCGGGGCCGCCGGGGCGGCGTGCCCGGAGCTGCGCTCCTGCCTGACGGCACCGGACCTGTGGCTGCGGGTGGACGCGGCGGCGGCGCTGTGCCGGGTGACGGGGGACCTCGAGGAGGCGCTGCCGGTGCTGGTGGCGGGGTGGAAGGAGAACCGGTACACGCGGGTGCGGATCGCCGAATGCCTCGCCGAGCTGGGGCCGGTCACGGCGCAGCCGGCGGCGACGCTGCTGCGCGCCGAGCTGGCCCGGCCCCGCCGGCACAACGTGTCGGAGGGCAGCCCGGGCGATCACGACATCCACGACGACGAGAGGCTGCTCACCCTGTGCCGCCGGGCCCTGGGCCACCGGTAGGACGGAGGCGGGAGCCCAGCGGGCACGCGGACTCCCCGGGCCCGCGGCGTCCGGCACCGCCCCGACGCACGGGCGGGCCCGGCGTACGGTCCCGGCCGAGCAGGCGGTCCCCCGCGTACGGGCGCGCCCAAGGCGACAGACCGGGCCCGGCCCGGGGTGCGGTCGGGCGCCCAGCGGGCACAGCGGCCGGACCCCGCGCGCAGACCGGACCCCGCCCCGCAGGCCGGGCCCCGCCCCGCAGGCCGGGCCCGGCTGCGCAGGCCGTCCCCGCGTGGTCGACAAAAGGGACTTCCCTCCGCATAAGGTTGACGGACGAGCCGCCGCCGACCGCAGGAGCACCGTGAGCCCGCATCGCCCCATCGCGTTCTCCGGGGTCGCGCTGTCCGCGCTCGCGCTGGTCGGGGCGGTGGCGGTGCCGGGGTGCGACGACCCGGGCGGGCTGGAGAGCGCGGGACCCACCCCGACGGCGGTCGGCCCGGTCCCCCTCTGGCCCGATCTGCCGCCCGTGACGGCGCCGCCGATCGACTACGGCGAGAGCGACACCGAGCGCGTCCCCGGCATCGAGGTGCCGGACGGCGATGTGCGCCGGCTCGACCCGGTGGCGGTCGTCCGGACGGAGGCCGCCGCGCACCCGGACCGGTTCAGCGGGGCCGACGGACGGTACGAGGAGACGGTGGAGCGGATCGCCGAGTGCCGGAGCAGGCCGAAGGCGTGCCCGGTCCTGAAGCCGTACTACCGGGATCTGACCGGGGACGGCAGGGACGAGCTGATCGTCGGCATCCGGATGCCGGACCAGCAGCTCGGCCTGCGCTGCTACATGCCGGAGAAGGGCGGTCTGACGCGCATCATGTCCACGGTCGAGCAGATCGTGAGCGTGCGGCTGGCGGGCAGGGACCTGGTCACGCGGGTCGTCTCGGCGGGCATCCCGGGCTATGAGTACCGCACGGCGTGGACGTGGGACGCCCAGCAGCGGGCGATGCTGCCGACGCGGGACGAGATCATCCGCGTCAAGCCGGTGCCGCCGCGCACGGACGCCCCCGACCCGCCGCCCGAGGAGCCCGCGGTCCCGGGGGCGTCGCCTCCCGTGGCCGGGTCATGACCACGCGCCGCCGGCCCCGGCGCCCTCGTCCGCCCGCCTGGACCGCGACGCTGACGTGGAAGGCGGCGGTGTTCATCACGGTCATGTGCTGCGCCCTGGCCGCGCTGCTGGGCACGCTGGTCCATGTCTCGGTGAGCCGCCGGACCGTGGACACGGCCCGCGAGAAGGCCCTGGGTCTGCTGGAGGAGGTGACGGTCGCGTACGAGGCGGGCGAGCCGCTGCCGCCGTTCGCGGGCGTCGACCCGCCCGGCCTGCCGGCCTCGCTGCGCGATCTGGCCACCCGGGGTCGGCGCGGCACGCTGGTGGCCGCGTTCGAGGACCGGCCGACGATGTGGGCGGCCGGTCCTGCGGACGGGCGGGCGCTCGCCGTGCGCGTGGACTACTCGCTGAGCGCGAGCACCATCAGGGGCCTGGACCAGGCGATCGTGGGCTCGTCGGTGCTGGCCATCGGCGCGACGCTGCTGGTGGGCTCGGTCGCGGTCACCCGGGTGACCCGGCGGCTGCATCTGACGGCGCAGGTGGCGCGGCGGATCAGCGCCGGTGACCTGGACGCCCGGGTCAACGACCCCCGCACGAGGGACCCCTCGCGCCCGGAGGACGAGGTCGCGACGGTGTCGGGGGCGCTGGACACCATGGCGTCCAGTCTCCAGCGCAAGCTGCTGAGCGAGCAGCGGTTCACGGCGGACGTGGCGCATGAGCTGCGCACGCCGCTGACGGGGCTGTCGGCGGCGGCCGAGCTGCTGCCCGCGGGCCGTCCGGCGGAGCTGGTGCGGGACAGGGTGAAGGCGATGCGCGCGCTGACGGAGGACCTGCTGGAGATCTCCCGGCTGGACGCGCGCACCGAGAGGGTGGACCTGGACGTGCACGCGCTGGGCCCGCTGGCCGAGCGGGTGGTGCGGGCGTCGGGCACGGACACGGAGGTGCGGGTCGTCCGCGACGCGCGCGTGGAGACGGACAGGCGGCGCCTGGAGCGGGTGCTGGGGAATCTGGTCACCAACGCCCACAGGCACGGCCGCCCGCCGGTCGTGGTGCGCGTGGACGGCCCGGTGGTGACGGTCCGGGACCACGGGCCGGGCTATCCGCCGTACCTGCTGGAGCACGGCCCGCAGCGGTTCCGCACGGACAGCGGCAGCAAGGGCCACGGTCTCGGCCTGACGATCGCGGCGGGCCAGGCGGCGGCGATCGGCGCGGAGCTGGTCTTCTCCAACGCCGACGACGGCGGCGCCGAGGCCCGCCTGACGCTCCCGGAGTACGCCGCGCCCGTGGACACCCCCCAGCCGCCCGACGGGTCCTGACCGCAGCCCTGCCGTGCCCGGCCACCCGAGCCCGCCACACCTATGACATGAACTGTGACATAAAGGGAAATTCGGGTGCGTCTTGCTACGTTGCCGACCATGACCGCAACGAGGGCCGACACCCCGCCGCCCGGCCTGCGCCTGCGCAAGCGCCGGGGGGTGGAGCTGTCCCTCCTCATCGGGGCCGTGCTCATCGCGGTGTACGGATACATCGCCGTCGGCCTCGCCCGCAGCGGCGCCGTGCCCCCGGACGCCGCCGGGTACGGCGCCGGGCTCGGCCTCCTGGCCCTCCTCGCGCACCTCGCGGTGCGGTTCCGCGCCCCGTACGCCGACCCGCTCCTGCTGCCCATCGCGGTCCTGCTCAACGGCCTCGGCCTGGTCCTCATCTACCGGCTCGACCTGGAGACCCCGGGCGACCGGGCCGCCCCCACGCAGCTGGTGTGGTCGACGCTCGGCGTCGGCCTGTTCATCCTCGCCGTCGTCTTCCTGCGCGACCACCGGATGCTCCAGCGGTACGCGTACCTGTCGGTCGCCGCCGCCCTGCTCCTGCTCTCCGTGCCGATCTTCTTCCCCGCGGTCAACGGCGCGAAGATCTGGATCAGGGTCGACGGGCTCTCCTTCCAGCCGGGCGAGTTCGCCAAGATCCTGCTCGCGGTCTTCTTCGCCGCCTACCTCGCCGTCAACCACCACGCCCTCGCGCACACCGGCCGCCGCATCTGGCGGCTCCAGCTGCCCGCCGGCCGTGTCCTCGGCCCGATCGCCGCGATCTGGCTGCTCAGCGTCGGCGTGCTCATCCTGGAGCGGGACCTCGGCACCTCGCTGCTCTTCTTCGGCCTCTTCGTGATCATGCTGTACGTGGCGACCGGCCGCACCGGCTGGATCGCCGTCGGCCTGCTGCTCGCCTCCGTCGGGGCGTTCGTCGTCGGCAGCCTGGAGCCCCACGTCCACAGCCGCGTCGAGGACTGGCTGGACCCGTTCGCCTCGATCGAGGCCGGTCAGGGCCCCGGACAGCTCGCCCAGTCGCTGTTCGCCTTCGCCGCCGGCGGGATGTTCGGCGCGGGCCTCGGCCTCGGCGAGTCCATGCTCATCGGCTTCGCCGCCAAGTCCGACTTCATCCTCGCCACCGTCGGCGAGGAGCTCGGCCTGGCCGGGCTCACCGCCCTTTTCCTGCTGTACGCGCTCCTCGTCGCCCGCGGCTACCGCACCGGCCTCGCCCTGCGCGACCCGTTCGGACGGCTGCTGGCCACCGGGCTCGCCTCCATCGTCGCGCTCCAGGTGTTCGTCATCGCGGGCGGCGTGATGGGCCTGATCCCGCTGACCGGCATGGCGATGCCGTTCCTCGCCCAGGGCGGTTCGTCCGTCGTCACCAACTGGATCATCGTGGCGCTGCTGATCCGGGTGAGCGACTCGGCCCGCGCCCCGGAGGAGGGGACGCCCGGCCCCGGCGCCGTCGCCCCGCCGCCCGCCGTCACCGAGGACGCGCGGTGATCCCCTACATCCGGCGCGCCGCCGCGCTGAGCCTCGTCCTGCTGGTCGCCCTGCTGCTGAACGCGGCGCGCGTCCAGATCGTGGAGGCGCCCTCGCTGGACAAGAACCCGGCCAACCGCCGCCCCACCATGGCGCGTTACGCCCAGCCGCGCGGTGACATCGTGGTCGGCGGCAAGGCGGTCACCGGCTCCCGGGACACCCGCCAGCAACTGCGTTACGAGCGCACGTACACCGACGGCCCGCTCTACGCGCCGGTCACCGGCTACGCCTCGCAGACGTACGGCACGACGCTCGTCGAGAACGCCGAGGACCCCGTCCTCTCCGGTACGAGTCCGCTCCTCGCGCCCTTCCCCTTCTGGAACGACATCAGCCGCACCCGCCGCCCCGGCGGCACGGTCGTCACCACCATCGACCCCACGCTCCAGCGGACCGCGTTCGAGGGGCTGCGGGGCAGGCGTGGCGCGGTCGCCGCCCTCGACCCGTCGAGCGGGCGCGTCCTGGCGCTGGTGACGAGCCCCTCGTACGACCCCGGTGAGCTCTCCGGAACCGGGAAGGGGGTCGCCGACGCGTGGACCCGGCTCAACGCCACGCCGAGCCAGCCGATGCTGAACCGGGCCATCCGGCAGACCTACCCGCCCGGCTCCACCTTCAAGATCGTGACGGCGGCGGCCGCGCTGGACGCGGGGGTCGTCACCGACGTCGACGCACCGACCGGCACACCCGACCCGTACCTGCTGCCCCACACGCGCACGGCGCTGCCCAACGAGGCGACCGGCTGCGGCAACGCCTCGCTCGCGTACGCCATCCGCTGGTCCTGCAACACCGTGATGGCCCACCTCGGGGTGAAGGTGGGCCTCACCGGAATGCTCGACGCGGTGGCACGCTTCGGCTTCAACGACGGGCGGCTGCGCATCCCCTCGGCGGTGGCGCGGTCCAACTTCGACCGGGACATGACGGCGGACCAGCTCGCCCTGTCCGCCATCGGCCAGTACGACACGACGGCCACCCCGCTCCAGATGGCGATGGTCGCCGCCGCCGTCGCCAACGGCGGGGACCTCGCGTACCCGTATCTGATCGACAGGACGACCACCTCGGGCGGCAGGGTCGTCGCACAGACCGTCCGCCGCTCCTACGGGCAGGCCATGCAACCGTCGACGGCCGTCCGGCTGCGGCAGCTGATGCTGGACGTCGTCGAGGGCGGCTCGGGCAGCAAAGCGGCGATCGACGGCGCGAGGGTCGGCGGCAAGACCGGCACCGCGCAGCACGGCGTGGGCAACATGGGCACCCCGTACGCCTGGTTCATCGGCTGGGCGCAGGCCGAGGACGCGGGCCGCCCGGCGGTGGCGGTGGCGGTCGTCGTGGAGGACGCCTCGGCGAACCGGGAGGACATCAGCGGCGGCGGCAGCGCGGCGCCGATCGCCCGGTCGGTGATGGAGGCGGCGCTGCGCGGCGAGGAGGCGGAGAGCGGGGACCGTCTCACTCCGCGAAACCGGCCGGGGTGGCCCTTCCGGCCGTGACTATGGTGCGCCCATGCCGTACCAACTGGCCCAGGTGAACCTGGCCCGCCTCAAATTCCCCCTGGACTCCCCCGAGTTGAAGGAGTTCGTCGACGCGCTCGACCCGGTGAACGCCGTGGCCGACACGGCCGACGGTTTCGTCTGGCGCCTGAAGAGCGAGAGCGGCAACGCCACCGACGTCCCCGTCTTCGGGGACGACTGGCTGATCGTCAACATGTCGGTGTGGCGGGACACCGATGCCCTGACGGCCTTCATGTACCAGGGGCGGCACCGGGAGCTGCTCAGCCGCCGGTACGAGTGGTTCGAGCGGGTCGAGGAGGCGATGACCGCGCTGTGGTGGGTCGCGGAGGGCCAACGCCCGACGGTGGCGGAGGCCGAGAAGCGCCTCCTGCGGCTGCGCGAGCACGGCGCGACGCCGCACGCGTTCACCCTGCGCCACAGCTTCCCGCCGGGGACGGACGACCTCGGCTGACGTCCGGCCTCAGCTCAACGGCGCGCGCATCTCCGCGCGCACCGCGGCGGTCGTCCCGGCCAGCTTCCGCAGGTCCACCGTGCGCGGGTCGCGCGCGGAGACCTCGGGGGTGACGAGCGCGACGAAGGAGGCGGTGTTGCCGTCCCCCCAGGCGCACATCGGCACGGTGCTGGTCCGGCCGGCCGCGGTGGAGCGCGTCACCTGGCAGCTCACGGTCACGTCAAAGCCGGCCGGCCGGAACTCCTTCGGGGGCACGACCAGCGTCGTGCCCGGGGAGGTGGCACCGCCGTCGAGGATCTGCTCGCGGGTGGGGCCCGGGTTCTTGATCTGACCGTAGAACCCGGACACGACCAGCGCGCTCCCGGGCTCACCGGCGTATGTGGCGACGACCGCCGCGGTCAGCCGGACGGTGGGGTCCTTGCGGTCCTCCGCCTCCAGGCCCTTGCCCTCCCTCCCGGAGGAGTCGCCGCGGAGCTTGTACGCGCCGCCCAGCAGGGTGGGTGGCGCGGTCAGCCGGTACTCGGCGGCGGGGTAGGAACCGCCGGCGGCGGAGAGCGCGTCCAGGCCGTGCTTGCCGGCCCAGGCCAGGACGGCGAGCACGGCGAGCGATCCGGCGGCGATCCCGAGGACGAGCCCGATCCGCTTCTTCCCCGGTGACGCCGGCGATGTCGCGGACGCCGGCGGCGGCCCCCCGACGCCGGGCGGCCGATGGGGCGAAGGAGGCGTGCTCACACCCGAATGCTACGCCACGTGTCCGCACGGACACGTTCGGCGTCCGACCGTCCTCGCCGCCGCGCGGCCGGTGCACCCCGTCACTCGGCGGCGCCCTGCGCGATCGCTTCCGTCACCTCCGCCACTCGCTCGGCCTCCTCCGCGGCGAAGCGTTCGCGGTCGAGCCGTTCGGCGATCTCCTCGTCCTGGGACATCAGCAGGTCCAGGTTGGAGTCCCCGAGTTCGAAGACGCCCATGTCCAGGTACGCCTTCTGGAGCCGCTCCCCCCACAGGCCGATGTCCTTGACGCACGGCACGATCCGGCTGAACAGCAGCTTGCGGAAGAGGTGCAGGAATTCGGACTGCTCCGAGAACCGTGCCGCCTCCTTCTTCGGGATGCCGAAGTTCTCCAGCACCTCCACGCCGCGCAGCCGGTCGCGCATCAGGTAGCAGCCCTCGATGACGAACTCCTCGCGCTCGCGCAGCTCGGCATCGGTGAGCTGCCGGTAGTAGTCGCGCAGCGCCATCCGCCCGAAGGCCACGTGCCGGGCCTCGTCCTGCATCACGTACGCGAGGATCTGCTTCGGCAGCGGCTTGTCCGTGGTGTCGCGGATCATGCCGAACGCGGCGAGCGCCAGGCCCTCGATGAGGACCTGCATGCCCAGGTAGGGCATGTCCCAGCGGGAGTCGCGCAGGGTGTCGCCGAGCAGGCCCTGGAGATTGTCGTTGATGGGATAGAGCATCCCGATCTTCTCGTGCAGGAAGCGGCCGTAGATCTCGGCGTGGCGGGCCTCGTCCATCGTCTGGGTCGCGGAGTAGAACTTGGCGTCCATGTCGGGGACCGACTCGACGATCCGCGCCGCGCAGATCATCGCGCCCTGCTCGCCGTGCAGGAACTGGCTGAACTGCCAGGAGGCGTAGTGCCTGCGCAGCTCCGCCTTGTCCTTCTCGCTCATCCTGGCCCAGTAGGGCGTGTGGTAGAGGGTCAGCGCCTCGTCCGGTGTACCGAGGGGGTCGTACGGGTCGACCTCCAGGTCCCAGTCGATGCGCCGGGCGCCGTCCCACTGCTTGTCCTTGCCCTTCTGGTAGAGGGCGAGGAGACGGTCACGGCCGGCGCCGTTCCGCCGGCCGGGAAAGACGGCCTCCCAGCTGAAGCGGGCGGCGCCGGCGGCCGGCACCTCCCATATCCGGTCTGCCGGATCGTTGACGTAGAGGTCGTGCGTCGACACGGACGGCTCCTTCCCCGGTGCGCTGGCGGTAGTTGGCAGGCTCACACTTGCTAGACGCCGGGTCAACAAGTCGCGCACAGGGGATTGACGACCTTGCTGACACGCAGTCTTATAAGGGATGACCCCCAGTAACCCCAACTGCGCGAGGTGCCCTCAGCCATGACCACCGTGACCGAACGCGACATACATCAGCTCCGCGACGCGCTCGGCCCGCTCCGGGACCGTGAGCAGGTCGCCGAGCGCCTGCTCGAATCGTCCGCCAAGCACTCCTTCGATCCGGACAAGGAACTCGACTGGGACGCCCCGCTCGAGGAGGGCAAGTGGTTCTGGCCCCCGGAGCTGGTCTCGCTCTACGACACCCCGCTGTGGCGGAAGATGTCCGAGGAGCAGCGCATGGACCTCGCGCGCCACGAGGCCGCGTCGCTCGCCTCGCTCGGCATCTGGTTCGAGATCATCCTGATGCAGCTGCTGGTGCGCCACATCTACGACAAGTCGGTCACCAGCAACCACGTGCGGTACGCCCTCACCGAGATCGCCGACGAGTGCCGCCACTCGATGATGTTCGCCCGCATGATCCAGAAGGGCGGGGCGCCGGCGTACCCCGTACCCCGGCTGTACCACAACCTCGCCCGGGTGCTGAAGACCGTCTCCACCACCCCCGGTTCGTTCGCGGCGACGCTGCTCGGCGAGGAGATCCTCGACTGGATGCAGCGCCTGACCTTCCCCGACGAGCGCGTCCAGACGCTGGTGCGCGGCGTGACCCGCATCCACGTGGTCGAGGAGGCCCGCCATGTGCGGTACGCCCGCGAGGAGTTGCGGCGCCAGATGGTCACCGCGCCGCGCTGGGAGCAGGAGTTCACCCGGCTCAGCTGCGGTGAGGCGGCCCGCGTCTTCTCCGTCTGCTTCGTCAACCCCCAGGTGTACGAGAACGTCGGCCTCGACCGGCGCGAGGCGGTCGCCCAGGTCAGGGCGAGCGGCCACCGGCGCGAGGTCATGCAGTCGGGCGCCAGGCGCCTGACCGACTTCCTCGACGACATCGGGGTCCTGCGGGGTCCTGGCCGGAAGCTGTGGAAGAGCTCAGGACTCCTGGCCTGACGATCTCCCCACGCAGCTACGCTGCGGGCATGACCAGTGCCGCCACGCCCGCGTACCGACGGCTCAGCGTCGGGGAGCGCCGCACCCAGCTCCTCGGCGTCGCCCTCTCGCTCTTCGCGCACCGGGCGCCGGAGGAGGTCTCGCTGGACGACGTCGCCGAGGCGGCCGGGGTCTCCCGGCCGCTCGTCTACCGCTACTTCCCCGGCGGCAAGCAGGAGTTGTACGAGGCGGCCCTGCGCTCGGCCGCCGACGAGCTGGAGCTGTGCTTCGCCGAGCCGCCCGTGGGCCCGCCGACGGAGCGGCTCACCCGGGTCCTCGACCGCTACCTCGCCTTCGTCGACGGGCACGACGCCGGGTTCAGCGCCCTGCTCCAGGGCGGCAGCGTCGCCGAGACGTCCCGGACGACGGCGATCGTGGACGAGGTGCGGCGGGCCGCCGCCGAGCAGATCCTGCTGCATCTCGGCGTACCGCACCCCGGGCCCCGGCTGAGGATGATGGTGCGCACCTGGATCGCGGCGGTCGAGGCGGCGTCCCTGATCTGGCTGGACGAGGGGAAACGGCCACCCGCCGGGGAGCTGCGCGCCTGGCTGGTCGACCATCTGATCGCGCTGCTGACGGCGACGGCCGCGACCGACGAGGAGACGGCGGGCGCGGTGGCGGTGCTGCTGTCGCGGGAGACGGCGCAGGGGCCGGTGGGCACGCTGGCGCGCCGGGTGATCCCCGTGGTGAGCGAGGCCGCGCACCTGCTGTGACACTTGCTCTCGTGCGAAGCGAGAACACCCCCTTCTACGGCGGCCCCCTGGACGGCCGGGTCCTGCCGGTCCTGACCGGCCTCACGGGCCACCCGCCCAAGTGGTACGTCGTCCCCGTCCCCTCCGACGACGGCGGCCCGCCGACCGTCCACGCGTACCGCCGCGTCCCGGCGGGCCACACCGGGCGGCTGAGGCTCCAGCGCGGCTGGAAGTACGAGTACGCGCCCGGGGGGCGGGAGCGGCGCGAGCTCAAGTGGCCCTGGTCCAAGCCGTCAGCGGAGTGAACACGATGCCCCGAACCGCCCAGTAGTACGTTATTCGCACCATTACCGCCGCAGGATGGGCAGCGGAGGTGATGAAGTGTCAGGAAAACTGCTGCGGGCCGTCTGCGCGGCGGCGGTGCTGGTGGCCACCACGGCGCTGCCGGTCGCGGCCGAGCCCGCGCCGGCGACGACGCCCGCGCCGGCGCCGTCCGGGTCCGCCGAGCCCGCCCCCGCCGAGTCCGGGCCGACCGGGTCCGCCGAGCCCACGGCGGGCGAGTCCGCCGAGCCGACCGTCAAGGAGCTGCTCGCGCGGCTGCGCACCCTCTACCAGCGGGCGGAGGAGGCGACCGAGGCGTACAACGCCGGCGAGGAGGAGCTCAGGACCCACATCGCCGAGACCAAGCGGCTGACCGGCGCGCTGACGAAGGTCCGGGGCGAGCTGGCGCGCGGCCGGGAAGACGCGGGGAGGCTGGCGCGCGCGCAGTACCAGGGCCGTACGGACTTCTCCTCGGCGCTGCGGCTGCTGCTGGCCCGGGACCCGGACCACGCCCTGGACCAGGGCCATGTGCTCCGGCGCGCCGCGCGCGAACAGGCGGCGACCGTGGCGCGGCTGGAGCGCGGCGAGCGGCGGGCGGACGCGCTGGCGACCGCCTCACGCCGGGCGCTGGACCGGGAGCAGACGCTGACCGACCGGCTGCGCAAGGCCCGGGACGACGCCCAGGCGCGGCTGAAGGAGGTCGAGGAGCTGCTCGCCTCGCTCACCGAGGAGGAGACCGAGCGGCTGACGGCCCTGGAGGCCGAGGAGACGTCCGACGCCCAGCGGGAACTGCTCGCCACGGGCGAGCTGGACGAGGCGCTGAACCCGTCCGAGGACGGCGGCGAGGCTCTGGAGTACGCGGCCGAGCAGATCGGCAAGCCGTACGAGTGGGGCGCCGAGGGCCCGGAGTCCTTCGACTGCTCGGGCCTCACGTCGCGGGCGTGGGCGAGGGCGGGGCGCGCGATCCCCCGGACGAGCCAGGAACAGTGGCGCACGCTCCCGAAGGTGCCCCTGCGGCAGCTGCGCCCCGGTGACCTGGTGATCTACTTCCCGAAGGCCACCCACGTGGCGATCTACCTGGGCGGCGGCCGGGTCATCCAGGCCCCGCGACCCGGCGCCCGCGTCAAGGTCTCGCCGCTGGCCGCCAACCCGCTGCTGGGCGCGGTCCGCCCGGACCCCACGGCCCGGCCGCTGCGCTCCTACACCCCGCCGAGCCTGCCCACGGACGCGTCGGCGGGCTCCGACGAGGGGAACAACCGGCCCTGAGGGCGTGCGGCGCCGCCGCCCCCGCACGCCCCGGGCCGGTCGTCGCGCGGCACCCCGGTGGGCGGGGAAGGGACCACCCCAGCCGGGCGCGGCTGGGGTGGTCCCTGCACGCCACTGCTCAGGATCCGGACACCGAGGCCAGGTAGGCCGACGTCTTCTCCGGGTCGTAGAAGAAGTTCTCGAAGTCCGCCGGGTCGTTGAAGCCGTTCGCGAAACGATCCGCCACCGGCTGGAGCTGTCCGGCCGCGCCGATCAGGTTCAGCACGTGCTCCGGCGGGGCGCCGAGCATGGCGTTCGTCCACTTGGTGACGTGCTGTGCCGTCTCCCAGTAGCGGTCGAACGTCTGCTGCATCCACGCCTCGTCGAAGGGCCTGTCGCCGTGCGACACGATCGCGTCCAGGTAGGCGGCGGCGCACTTGGAGGCCGAGTTGGAGCCCTGGCCGGTGATCGGGTCGTTGGCGACGACGACATCCGCCACGCCGAGCACCAGGCCACCGCCCGGCAGCCGGCCGATCGGCTTGCGGACGGTCGGGGCGTACCGGCCGGCCAGGGTGCCGTTCGCGTCCGTCAGGTCGACCTTCGTGGCCCGCGCGTACTCCCACGGCAGGAACTTCTCCATCAGCTCCAGCGTGAGCGCGAGGTGCTCGGAGGGGTCCTTGACACCCTGGAAGACGTCCAGCGGCCCACCCGGGACGCCCTCCCAGAAGAGGATGTCGGCGCGGCCCGACGTGGTGAACGTCGGCATGACGAAGAGCTCGCCGACGCCCGGCACCAGGTTGCACCGCACCGCGTCGAACTCCGGGTGCTCCGGACGCGGCCCGAGCCCGTGGACATAGGCGACCGCCAGGGCACGCTGCGGCTCGGCGTACGGGGAGCGGGAGGCGTCCCGCTCGAACATGGAGACCAGCTCGCCCTTGCCGGCCGAGACCAGCACCAGGTCGTAGGTGCGCGAGAAGTAGTCCAGGTCGGAGACGGCCGCGCCGTGGATCACCAGCTGGCCGCCCCGCCGGGCGAACGTCTCCATCCAGCCGGCCATCTTCACGCGCTGGTCGACGGACTGGGCGTACCCGTCCAGCTTGCCGACCCAGTCGATCGCCCGCGTGGCGTCCGGCGCCGCGACCGAGACGCCGAGGCCCTCGATGCGCGGGGCCTGGGACTCCCAGAAGTTGATGCCGAGGTCACGCTCGTGCTGGAGCGCCGTGTGGAACATGCACTGCGTGGACATGACCCGGCCCGCCCTGATCTCGTCCGCCGTGCGGTTGGACATCAGGGTGACCTCGTACCCCTGCGACTGGAGTCCCAGGGCCAGCTGGAGACCGGACTGGCCGGCTCCGACGATGAGTATCTTCCGCATCGAGAGGGGTCTCTTTTCCTTACTCGCGTTACTCGGGGGTGACTTCGAGCGCTCTGGAGACCAGCACCAGCAGCGACTCGACGACCGTGTTCCGCTTCCGGGCGTCCATGATGACGATCGGTACGTCGGGCGGCACGGTCAGCGCCTCCCGTACGTCCTCGACCTCGAACAGCTCCGTCCCCTCGAAGTGGTTCACGGCCACGATGTACGGCAGCCCGCAGCTCTCGAAGTAGTCGAGCGCCGGGAAACAGTCCGTCAGCCGCCGGGTGTCCGCCATCACGACCGCACCGATCGCGCCGCGCACCAGGTCGTCCCACATGAACCAGAAGCGCTGCTGCCCCGGCGTGCCGAAGACGTACAGGACGAGGTCGTCGGCGAGCGTGACGCGGCCGAAGTCCATCGCGACGGTCGTGGTGGTCTTCCCCGGGGTGGCGGCCAGGTCGTCGGTCTCCGCGCTGGCCTGCGTCATCAGCGCTTCGGTCTGCAGCGGGGCGATCTCGGAGACCGCCCCGACGAACGTGGTCTTGCCGACGCCGAAACCGCCGGCGACGACGACCTTGGTGGCGATCGGGGCGCGGGTGTGATCCAGCTGCCAGTCCTGGAGCTGCTCCTGCGGCTGCTCGACGAGCATGTCAGTGACGTCAGAGACGGCGGAGTCCACCCAGCACCCTTTCGAGCAGCGCGCGGTCGGGCCGGCCGGTGCCGTGATTCGTCCCGTACACACGTATCTTTCCCTGGTCGGCCAGGTCGCTGAGCAGCACCCGGACGACCCCCAACGGCATCTTCAGCAGCGCGGAGATCTCCGCGACCGTACGCATCCGGCGGCAGAGCTCGACGATGGCCCGCATCTCGGGCATGACGCGGGGGGCGAGCCCGCCGTTCGACAGCTCCTTGCGCTCTTCCGGCGCTTCCAGGGCGGCCACGAACGTCTCGACGAGCAGGACGTGACCGAAGCGGGTGCGACCGCCGGTGAGCGAGTACGGGCGTACGCGGGCGGGCCGGCGGCCGTCGCCGCGGACGGGCAACCGGCCGGCGGCAGAGGCGGACATCACTGGGCGGCCTCCATCGATTTGCGCAGTTCACTGCGGAGTTCGGGGGTCAGGACGTGTCCGGCGCGGCCGACGAAGAGCGCCATGTGGTACGCGATGACGCTCATGTCGCAGTCGGGCGTGGCGTGCACGCCGAGCAGTGAGCCGTCACTGATCGCCATCACGAAGAGGCTGCCCTCCTCCATGGCGACCATGGTCTGCTTGACCGAGCCGCCGTCCATCAGCTTGGCGGCGCCGATGGTGAGGCTGCCGAGGCCGGAGACGATCGTGGCGAGGTCGGCGCTGGAGCCCCGGGGGCCGTCGGAACGGCTGTTGGACACCGGGGCGGCGGTGTTCCGGTCCGGGTCGGAGGAGAGCAGGAGCAGCCCGTCGGACGAGACGACGGCGACGGAACGGACCCCTGGCACCTCCTCGACGAGGTTCCCCAGCAGCCAGTGCAGGTTACGGGCCTCACTGCTCAGCCCGAGTGTGCCGGTCGTCCCAGTCAACTGCGTGCCTCCTCGACTGTGTCCCCCGTCTCTTCGGTCTGGTGCGTCTCCGCGGTACCGGACACCTCGGCGATCTCCGCCTCGGCGTCACGGCGTCCTTCCAGGGCACCCTTGTGGAACCCGCCGAGCCGGCGGCGCAGCGCGTCGGCGTCGATCCCGCCCTTGCGCGCGGCGCGTGGCTCGGACGTCGTCACGACCTTGGGCGTGCGCTTGGGCAGGCCCTTGTCCGTGACACGCTCCCACTTCGGCTCCCTGGCCGGGGTCTCGTGGGAGTCCGTCTCCCGGGCACCGGTGTGGTGGGCGTCCCCGGTCGGCCCGGTCTCTCCGGTGTTCTCGACGGGCTCGACGGGCTCGGTCTGCCCGGCGTGCCCGGCGTGCTCGGTTGCCGCGGTGCCCTCGTCGGTGGGGCCGGTGGCGTCCTCGGCGGCGTCGGCGTCGTCGGCCGGTGGGCGCGGGGCGCGCACCTGGAGGGTCGCCTCGCGGATCGCCGACTCCGCCGCCGCCACCAGCGGGTCCGTACCGTCCGGGGCGTCGGCGACGGCCGTCTCGCCGCGTGCTCCACGGCCGCCCGGCAGGGCGTTGGAGTTGGCCTCGGCCACCGAGCCGGGCAGGTTCAGCGTGGGCGCCGTCTCCGTGACGGACAACGGCGCCGTCGGCAGCAGGGCCTGCGGCAGGACGACCACCGCCGCCACGCCGCCCTGCTTCTGCTCCCGCAGCTGGACGCGTACGCCGTGTCGCGCCGCCAGGAGCGCGGCGACGCGCAGGCCGAGGCCCTCGCCGTCCTGGTCCGCCACGGCCCGGCCGTCCGGGTCGGGGTCGGCGAGGCGGGCGTTCAGCTCGGCGAGCCGGTCCCCGGTCATCCCTATGCCCTCGTCCTGGACGGAGAGCATGACCTCGCCGCTCTCCAGCAGCCAGCCGGAGAGCTGCACCTTGGCGTCCGGCGGCGAGAACGACGTGGCGTTCTCCAGCAGCTCGGCCAGCAGGTGCGAGAGGTCGTCGGCGGCGAATCCGGCCACCTGCGCGTGCGGCGGCAGGGACTGGATCGTGACCCGCTCGTACCGCTCGATCTCGCTGACCGCGGCGCGCAGCACGTCCACCAGCGGTACGGCCGCCTGGTGGGCGTGGTTGTGCTCGTGCCCCGCGAGGACCAGCAGGTTCTCGCTGTGGCGCCGCATGACCGTGGCCATGTGGTCCAGCTTGAAGAGGGTCGCGAGCCGCTCCGGGTCCTGTTCGCGCTCCTCCAGCTTCTCGATGACGCCGAGCTGCCGTTCGACGAGCCCGAGCGTACGGAGGGAGAGGTTGACGAACGTGTGGTGGACGCTGTGCCGCAGCCCCTCAAGCTCGGCGGTGAGCTGCTCGGTCCGCTCGCGCAGCTCGGCGCGCTGGGTGGCCAGTTCGGCGGCGAGCGCCTCGCGGGCGGCGACCGCGTCCGTACGCTCGTCGTCCAGGGACTCCGCCCGGGCGGCCAGGTCGAGCAGCTTGCCGTGCAGGGCGTTGAGGGAGCGTACGACCTGGGCGAACTCGTCGTTGCGGCCGGTGAAGCGGACCGGCTCCTCCACCTCGGGCGCCGCGGCGATCCGGGCGGCGCCGATGCGCAGGACGGCGAGCGGGCGGGTGAGCGTCCGGGCGACGGCGGTCGAGACGCCGATCGCGACGAGCAGGCAGCCGCCGAGGAGGGCGATGCGCAGCTCCAGCGCGGTGACGTCGTCGTCGCGCAGCCGCTCCATGCGCTCGACCTCGCCGGTGGCGAGGGCGGACTCGACACCGCGCATCTGCTCGATGCGGGCGGTGAGCGCGGCGGCGACCTTCTCCTCGTCGACCTTGCGCTCGGCGCTCGTCAGTTCGGGCTGGTCGGTGAGCCGGTCGAGGTAGCCCTCGGCGGTCTTGACCTCGGGGCCCGTGACGGTACCGGCGAGGCGGTCCCGGGCGGCGGGGGCGGCGGCCCGGTCGAAGTCGGCCAGGGCGGCCTGCTCGCGGACGCGGGCCCGCTGGGCGGCGGCGCTGAGCGCGTCGCGCGTGCGGCCGCCCGCGGCGTCGTCCGGGTCGTCCCGCGGGACGAAGCGCCCGGTGGCGGGGTCGTAGACGGTCGCTCCGGCGTCCTTCGCCGCGGGCACGGCGAGGGCGCCGAGGAGGAGGCCGCGGGTGGCGGACGCCTGTTCGACGGCGTGGCCGAGTTCGGCGGCGGCGCGGGTGCCGGCGTCGTCGGCGCGGTCCGGGGTGCGGTCGGCGAGGTCGGCGGCGAGGGCCTGGAGCTCGGCGATGACGTCGGTGTACGCCCGGTGGGCGTCCATGGCGGTGCCCGTGCCGGTGAGGGCGGCGCGCCGGAGGGAGGGGACACCGGCGAGCGCGCGACGCACGTCGTCCGGCGCGTCGGAACCGTCGGCGGCGATCTCGTCGATCTGCCGGTCGACGCGGGCCCTGTGGTCCCCGCCGACCGCGTGCTCGGCGTCCTCGTCGTCCCGGCCGGCCGCGATGTACGCGGTGACCTCGTCCCGCTCGTCGGCGAGCGAGTGGGCGAGGGTGACGGCCTGCCGGTTCAACTGGGCGAGGGTGACCAGCTGCTGGGAGTCGGTGAGATCCTCGGACGCGGTGAGGACGGCGGGGGCGCCGGCCCCTATGACGGTGATGCCGACGAGTGCCACGCCGGCCACGAGCCGACTGCGGACCCGTACGCCGCGGCCACCCGGTGCCTGCTGAGGGTCGCCGGGAGTGTCACTGCGCTTCTGCACCGGTGCTCACATTCTTGAACTCGTCCACCCATGAAGCAGAGGTGACGGCCGTTCACCACGTGAAGTCCCACCCCTGGTACGGCTTCCGACCATTCCAGCGCTTTTCGGTAGGCAGCACGCATCGGCCACTCCGCCACCCGAACGAGTGAACAACAATCAGGAGTTGGCGAACAACTCGCCCGGGTGCCCGCCCCGCGTCCGTACGCCCGCCGGGCTGGATCTTCCGCGCGGGCTTTGGCAGGATGCGCGCCCGCACCTTCCCGGAGTCGGGCATTCCGACCGTGTCCGGACGCGAAGGGCGCGCTGACCTGCTGACGCGGGTCCGGTTCGGGCCTGCGGTGGGCCCTGTGAAGAACTCGTGCGCACTGCGGCAGACTGAGCCCCATGCACGCCGAGACCTTCTCCGTCCCGGGCGACCGGGAACGCCCCAACGAGGACTGGGCTTCCGTGGTGGTTCCGGCGCCGGGCGGGGGCGGAGTGGTGGTCGTACTGGACGGGGTGACGCCGCCGGAACGCGACCACGGTTGTGTGCACCCGGTCCCCTGGTTCACCGCCCGGCTCGGGGGCGCGCTGACCGAACTGTCCGCTTCGCGACCGGACATGACGCTGGTGGAGATCCTCGCGGAGGCGATCCGGCGTACCGCGGACGCCCACCGCGATACATGTGACCTTTCTCACGTGCGAACTCCTCAGGCAACCGTGGCCATGGCGCGGTGGGACGCGCGGGCGGTCGAACATCTGGTCCTGTCCGACTCCGTGCTTCTGCTGGAGTCCCCCGACGGGGCGGTACGGGCGGTGGTGGACGACCGGCTGGACCGGCTGCCGCCCGGTTCCCTGGCGAGCGACGCGCTCGTGGACGCGACCGTACGGAACCGGGAGGGCGGCTTCTTCACGGCGGCGGCCGACCCGTCGGTGGCCGCACGGGCGGTGACGGGCCGTACGCCGACCGCCGAGGTCCGGGCGCTGGCGGCGCTGACGGACGGGGCGACCCGGTGGACGGAGCGGTTCGGGGCGGGCGACTGGGCCGACTGCTTCGCGGTCCTGCGCAAGGAGGGCCCGCGGGGCCTGATCGGCCGGGTGCGGGAGCTGGAGACGGCCGGCGCGGCGGCGCGTGAGGGGGCGGGCCGCCCGCGCCGCGGCAAGACGCACGACGACGCGACAGCGGTGTACATGGAGCTGTAGCCCCGCTCCGTCCCGGGGAGCACGCGCCCGTGGGCTAGGGGGTGTCCTCGCCGCCCGCGTTCAGCTGGTGCAGCAGGCGGGCCAGCTCGGCGACCTCGGCGCGGTCCCAGCCGGCCAGCTTGCGGCGGTAGCGCTCGCGGCGGGCGTCGCGGACGCGGCGGAAGCGGGCGCGCCCCTCGTCGGTGAGGCGGACGAGGGAGGCCCGGCCGTCGGCGGGGTCGGGCTCGCGGGTGACCAACCCGAGCTCCTCCAGGGCGCGCAGCTGACGGCTCATCGTCGCCTTGCCGACGCCGAAGTAGCCGGCGAGGTCGGTGGCGCGCTGGCTGGCGGTGGCGTCGAGGCGCACGAGCAGGCCGTACGCGGCGGGCTCCAGTTCGGGGTGGACCGCGCGCGCCATTTCGCCGGACTGGGCGCGGGCGCGGCGCAGGAGGACGGCCAATTCCCGTTCCAGGGCGAGGAACTCCGGGTCCGTTCCGGTCCCCCTGCCGCTGTCGCCATCGCTTCCGGTACCGCTTCTGTGCACGTCAGCACCCATCGTGCGCTTTCCCGACTCTGAAAGTTTCCGCCGTCAGCGGGCAGTGCCGCAGCGTGCACAGTATTTCGCAGGCGTAGACCAACGGCGGCGCCCGCCCCACCCCACCGCGACGGCCCGCTCACAAGATGAGCGGGCCAGGACGTGGGGCCGGTGACCGTAACCGTCAATCGTCGCCCGTCGCCCGTCGCCCCGTGGCCGCGAAGGCGGCTCGGGCACCACTCGCCGG
>NZ_JBEXQK010000046.1:0-47923 GCF_040612535.1 Streptomyces sp. NPDC006368 | reverse complement strand
ACTGCAGGGGGGACCCTGTGGGAGAGTAGGACACCGCCGAACAATTATTGTGGGAGAGCCCCGCACCTTCTGGTGCGGGGCTTTTCTGCGTTCACCGTACGAGCGGAGACCGACGGGCCGACTGACGTGGGATCAGAGCCCCGCCGCAAGTGGGGACTTGGGGAGCCGCGTGCCGCCACGGCTCATGGAGTCGCCGTGCCGCCCGCTCTGCCGGTTATGCATATCCCGCTGCTCGGGGTATGATCTATTCCGTTGCCGAGGGGGAAACCCCGAAGCGACAAGCCGGCCCCTATAGCTCAGTCGGCAGAGCGTCTCCATGGTAAGGAGAAGGTCAACGGTTCGATTCCGTTTGGGGGCTCCGTACGAAGAAGGCCCCCGCCCAAGTGGCGGGGGCCTTCTTCGCGTTGAGGTGCTCAGTCCGCGTGCGGCTCGGGGACGCGCATCGCCAGGATCGCCATGTCGTCGGAGGGCGGCTCCGGGGCGAAACGCTCGACCGCGCGCATGATGCGGGCCGTGACCGCCCCGGCCGTCAGGCCCGTACACGTGGTGAGGACGTCGGCCAGGCCGTCGTCGCCCAACATGCGGCTGCCCTCGCGGCGTTCGGTGACGCCGTCGGTGACGCAGAGGAGGACGTCGCCCGGGTCGAGGACGACGGTCTCCTCGTACAGTTCCAGGTCGTCCATGACGCCCAGCAAGGGCTGCGGTTCGGCGGCGGGCTCCACCGTGCCGTCCTGGCGCAGGCGCAGCGGCAGCGGGTGGCCCGCGCAGACGACCTTGAGGAGAGCGCTGCCGTCCTCCTGGGGCCACAGCTCGCCGTACAGCAGGGTCAGGAAGCGGCTGCGGGCGCCCTCGTCGAGGATCGCGGCGTTCAGGCGCTCCAGGACCGCCGGGCCGCCGAGGCCCTCACGGGCGAGCAGGCGCAGGGCGTGGCGGGCGAGGCCCGTGACGGCCGCGGCTTCCGGGCCCGTACCGCAGACGTCGCCGATGGCGAAGCCGTACGCGTTGTCGTGGATCGGGAAAAGATCGTAGAAGTCGCCCCCGACTTCGTTGCCCTCGCCGGCCGCGCGGTAGATGACGTCGACCTCGACGCCGGGCACCTGAGGGAGGCCGGGGGGCAGCAGGCTGCGCTGGAGGGACTGGCTGATCGCCGTGCGCTCGGAGTACAGGCGGGCATTGTCCAGGGCGAGGGCGGCCCGGCGGGAGAGGTCCTCGGCGAGCTCCAGGATCTCCTGGCGGAAATGGTCGTCGGTCGGCTTGCCCAGGGTCAGCATGCCGATGACGCGGTTGCGGGCGACCAGGGGCAGGACGACCGTCTCGCCGCCGACCGTGGCGGCCGTCGTCAGCGTCGTACCGATACCGGAGGAGAGCGGCGAGGAACTGTGACCCAGCTCGCGCATGGAGGTCCGCAGGGCGGCCTGGTGGGCGGCGTCGGCGGGGGCCGTCCAGATCCGGGCGCCGGGCGCCGGCACGGGCTCGGGTGGGGGGATCTTCGAAAGGAGGGCCTTGAGACCGTCGATGCGCTCCTCGTCCTCGTGCAGGACGTACGAGAGGTACGGGTCGGAGGTCGGGTCGGCGATCGTGTAGACGGCGCACCAGGTGGCGAGCGTCGGCACGGTCATCTGCGCCATCAGGGCCAGGGTCTGGTCACGGTCGAGGGTGCCGGCCAGCAGGTCGGACGCCTCGACGAGGAAGCTCAGGGAGCCGCGGCGGAGGCGTTCCAGCTCACCGAGACGGGCGGACTCGACGGCCAGGGCGATACGGTCGGCGGCGAACTGGAGGCGCAGGGCCTCCTCGTTGGAATACCGGCCGGCGGCTTCCGCGGCGACGCCGAGCGAGCCGGTCAGACGCCCCTCGACCTTGAGGGGGACGGTGACGACCGAGCGCATGCCGGTGCCGTTGAGGAGTGGGACGCCGCCGGGGACGGCGGTGAGGTCCTCGTGAACGGCCGGCATGCGGGCCGAGGAGTAGCGGCCGGTGCCGGCGGCCTCGACGGGGACGCGGGCGAACCGCTGGCGGGCGGAGGGCAGGCCCGTGGTGGCCCGTACCTCCAGCTCGGTCTCGTCGTCGGTGGCCAGCAGCAGGAAGGCCGCGTCGCCGTCCAGCATGTCGCGTGCGCGTTCGACGGTGCGCTGGAGCAGGCCGTCGAGGTCGTCGGGAGCGGGGGAGCCGATGAACACCTCGAACGGATCGGTGCTGCGGCTCTCGCTCGCCGAGTCGACGGGCGTGCGGGGCGGGGACTGCAGGATGGCGCGCTCGTAGTCCCGCACAAGCAGGCAGACGGTGGACTGCTCGCCCTGGGCGTCGCGCACGCGCAGGTGGGAGGCGTAGACGGGGATCACCCGGCCGTCCGCGCAGCGAATGCCGTAGCTGCCCTCCCAGCGGGAGAGCCGGAGGGCCTCGGCGATGCCGGTGCCGATGCCGGGCGTCTGGGGCCAGGCGGCGAAGTCGCCGAGCGGCTTGCCGACGACCAGGTCCGCCGCGTATCCGAAGAGGTGTTCGGCGTCTTCGTTCCAGGTGGTGATGGTGCCGTTGCGGTCGATCTGCGCGACGGCGACGCGGACGCGCTCGTCGGCGACCGGGAGGAGGTCGACGGGGAGGACCGGGCCGGCGGAGCGGGTGCCGACGGGGCGCTCCGGGAGCTCCAGCTGGAACCAGACCCGTTTCTGGGTGGGGGAGTAGTCGACGCCCCAGCGGGAGGCCAGGGCGGCGCACAGGAGGAGGCCGCGGCCGTTCTCCCGCTCCGGGTCGGGCTCGGCGTGGCCGGTGCCCTGGAGGGGGACCTCCCGCTCGGGATAGCGGTCGGCTACCTCGACACGGACGCCGTGCTCCGTGCGCAGGCACAGGACGTCGGCGGCGGTGCCGGCGTGGATGACGGCGTTGGTGACCAGTTCGCTGGTGAGGACCACGGCGTCGTCGACGACGTCGGTGTGTCCCCAGCCCTGGAGGGTGTCCCGGACGAAGGCCCGCGCGGTCGCGACGGACCGCCCCACAGGTTCGAAGCTGGCAGCCGCCCGCGCGGTGATCACAGAACTCCTCGTACGCGTCTCGACGCCCGGCTCTGCCATGATCGGGTGTGCCCCTCCCGGTGCCCGGTGGTCGTACTCCGTCACTCCGCCCCCGCCGGGCGGACGGGGCGGTTGGACAGCCGGATGCCAGGTTACTTACCTTCGCTGTCCGGGCGGATGGTGGTCACCGCTGTTTCCGTCCCCCGAGGACGGGGACGTTATGCGAAGCTGCCGAACTGTTATGGCCTCGTTCGGTCGTGGTGAAACACTGGGAGGGCTTCCTGCGGAAGCCGGAACAGCAATGCCCGAACACGTGATGATCGGGCCGTACGGTCAACCCCTTCGGGAGGGACACGGTGGAGTCTGGCGTGACGGCGCGGGGCGGTGGCACGCGCACGAAGGGCGGGCGGTCCCGGAGCGGTGGGACGGTCGAGGTGGATGCCGCTGCCCTGGAGCGGCTGCTGGCGGCACTGGCCGCGATGCGGGACGGCAATTTCCGCAAGCGCCTGACCGTGACGGGCGACGGGGTGATGGGGGAGATCGCCGCCGTCTTCAACGAGGTCGCCGACCGGAAACTGCATCTGACCGGTGAGCTGTCGCGGGTGCGGCGGATGGTCGGGCGTGAGGGCAAGCTGTCCGAGCGGCTGGAGGTGGGGGCCAGCGAGGGCGCGTGGGCGCAGGCGATCGAGGCCGCGAACGCGCTGGTGGACGACCTGACGCGGCCCGTTTCGGAGGTCGGGCGGGTGCTGTCCGCGGTGGCGGACGGTGACCTGGAGCAGCGGATGGAGCTGCGCTCGGAGGGGTCCGAGGGGGCGGCGCGGCCGTTGCGGGGCGAGTTCCTGAAGGTGGCCCGTACGGTCAACAACCTGGTGGACCAGCTGTCGGCGTTCACCGACGAGGTGACGCGGGTCGCCCTGGAGGTGGGTACCGAGGGGAAGCTGGGGGGCCAGGCGCAGGTGCGCGGCATGTCGGGTTCCTGGAAGGATCTGACGGATTCCGTCAACACCATGGCGTACCGGCTGACCGCTCAGGTGCGTGACATCGCCCTCGTGACGACGGCGGTCGCGAAGGGTGATCTTTCGCGGAAGGTCACCGTGCACGTGGCCGGCGAGATGCTCCAGCTGAAGAACACCGTGAACACGATGGTGGACCAGCTGTCGTCGTTCTCGTCCGAGGTGACGCGGGTCGCGCGTGAGGTGGGCACGGAGGGCGAGCTCGGCGGCCAGGCCGAGGTGCCGGGCGTGGCCGGTGTGTGGAAGGACCTGACCGACTCCGTCAACACGATGGCGGGCAACCTCACCTCGCAGGTGCGGGGGATCGCCGAGGTGACGACGGCCGTCGCGAACGGTGACCTGTCGCAGAAGGTCACGGTGAGCGCACGCGGTGAGGTCGCGCAGCTCGCGGACACGATCAACCAGATGACCGAGACGCTGCGTACCTTCGCCGACGAGGTGACGCGGGTGGCGAGCGAGGTCGGCGCGGAGGGTCTGCTCGGCGGGCAGGCGCAGGTGCCGGGCGCGGCGGGTACCTGGAAGGACCTGACCGACTCGGTCAACACCGTCTTCCGGAACCTGACCACTCAGGTGCGGGACATCGCGCAGGTGACGACGGCGGTGGCCAACGGTGACCTGTCGCAGAAGGTCACCGTCGATGTCGCGGGCGAGATGCTGGAACTGAAGAACACCGTCAACACGATGGTGGACCAGCTCTCGGCGTTCGGATCCGAAGTGACGCGTGTGGCCCGTGAGGTGGGCGTCGAAGGCCGGCTGGGCGGCCAGGCCGAGGTGCCGGGCGCGGCGGGTACGTGGAAGGACCTGACCGACTCGGTGAACACGGCGTTCCGCAACCTCACCGGTCAGGTGCGGGACATCGCGCAGGTGACGACGGCGGTGGCCAATGGTGATCTGACGCAGAAGGTCACCGTCGATGTCGCGGGCGAGATGCTGGAGCTGAAGAACACCGTCAACACGATGGTGGCGCAGCTGTCGGCGTTCGCCGACCAGGTGACGCGGATGGCGCGGGACGTGGGCACGGAGGGCCGGCTCGGTGGCCAGGCGCGGGTGCCCGGAGTCTCGGGTACGTGGAAGGAACTCACCGACTCCGTCAACTTCATGGCGGGGAACCTGACCTCGCAGGTGCGTCAGATCGCGCAGGTGACGACGGCGGTGGCGCGTGGTGACCTGTCGCAGAAGATCGACGTGGACGCGCGGGGCGAGATCCTGGAGCTGAAGAACACCATCAACACGATGGTGGACCAGCTGTCCGCGTTCGCGGAGCAGGTGACCCGGGTGGCCCGGGAGGTCGGTACGGACGGGCGGCTCGGCGGGCAGGCGCAGGTGCCGGGCGTCGCCGGTGTGTGGCGGGATCTGACGGACTCGGTCAACGGCATGGCCGGGAACCTCACCGCCCAGGTCCGTAACATCGCGCAGGTAGCCACCGCCGTGGCCCGTGGTGACCTGTCGCAGAAGATCGACGTGGACGCGCGGGGCGAGATCCTGGAGCTGAAGAACACCCTCAACACGATGGTCGACCAGCTCTCCAACTTCGCGGAGCAGGTGACCCGGGTGGCCCGCGAGGTGGGCACCGAGGGCATCCTGGGCGGTCAGGCCGAGGTGCAGGGCGTCTCGGGCACCTGGAAGGACCTGACCCAGTCCGTCAACTCGATGGCGAACAACCTCACCTCGCAGGTGCGCAACATCGCCGAGGTGACCACGGCCGTCGCCAAGGGCGACCTGTCGAAGAAGATCACCGTGGACGCGCGCGGTGAGATCCTCGATCTGGTCACGACCGTCAACACGATGGTCGACCAGCTCTCCAACTTCGCCGACGAGGTGACGCGGGTCGCCCGTGAGGTGGGCACGGAGGGCATCCTGGGCGGTCAGGCCCGGGTGCGGGGTGTCACCGGTATCTGGAAGGACCTCAGCGACAACGTCAACGTGATGGCCAACAACCTGACCTCTCAGGTGCGGAACATCTCGCGGGTGTCGTCGGCGGTCGCCAACGGTGACCTGACCAAGAAGGTGACGGTGGAGGCGCGCGGCGAGGTCGCCGAGCTCGCCGACACCGTCAACACCATGGTGACCACGCTGTCCTCGTTCGCCGACGAGGTGACGCGGGTCGCCCGCGAGGTGGGCACGGAAGGCGAGCTGGGCGGCCAGGCGCGGGTGCCGGGTGTGTCCGGTACGTGGAAGGACCTCACCGAGTCGGTGAACTCGATGGCCTCCAATCTGACCGGTCAGGTGCGGCAGATCGCCGCGGTCACCACCGCCATCGCCAAGGGCGACCTCACCAAGAAGATCGACATCGATGCGCGCGGCGAGATCCTGGAGCTGAAGAACACCATCAACACGATGGTCGACCAGCTGTCCTCCTTCGCCGAGGAGGTCACCCGGGTGGCCCGTGAGGTGGGCACGGACGGCCAGCTGGGCGGCCAGGCGCGGGTACGGGACGTCGACGGCACGTGGCGTGACCTGACCGAGTCGGTGAACGAGATGGCCGGGAACCTCACCCGCCAGGTGCGGGCGATCGCGGCCGTCGCCACGGCGGTGACCCGCGGCGATCTGAACCTGAAGATCGACGTGGACGCGGCGGGCGAGATCCAGGTCCTCCAGGACAACATCAACACCATGATCGCCAACCTGCGCGACACGACCCTCGCCAATGAGGAGCAGGACTGGCTCAAGGGCAACCTGGCCCGTATCTCCGGCCTCATGCAGGGGCGGCGCGACCTCGACGACGTCGCCTCGCTGATCATGAGTGAGCTGACGCCGGTCGTCTCGGCGCAGCACGGCGCGTTCTTCCTGGCGATGCCCACGGGCGGCGGCAATGAGATCGGGGCCGATGAGGACGGTTCGTACGAGCTGGTCATGCGCGGCAGCTACGGGTACTCCGCCGGGTCGATGCCCACGTCGTTCCGGCCGGGCGAGACGCTGATCGGGACGGCGGCCGAGGAGAAGCGGACCATCCAGGTCAATGTGCCGCCGGGCTACCTGAAGATCTCCTCGGGGCTCGGTGAGGCGGCCCCGGCCCATGTGATCGTGCTGCCGGTGCTCTTCGAGGGGAAGGTCCTCGGGGTGATCGAGCTGGCGTCGTTCCAGCCCTTCACCCAGATCCAGCGCGACTTCCTCAACCAGCTCGCCGAGATGATCGCGACGAGCGTCAACACCATCAGCGTCAACTCCAAGACCGAGGTGCTGCTGAAGCAGTCGCAGGAGCTGACCGAGCAGCTGCGGGAGCGCTCGGCGGAGCTGGAGAGCCGGCAGAAGGCACTTCAGGACTCCAACGCCGAACTGGAGGAGAAGGCCGAGCTGCTGGCGCAGCAGAACCGCGACATCGAGGTGAAGAACACCGAGATCGAGGAGGCCCGGCAGGTGCTGGAGGAGCGGGCCGAGCAGCTCGCCGTCTCCATGCGCTACAAGTCGGAGTTCCTGGCGAACATGTCGCACGAGCTGCGTACGCCGCTGAACTCGCTGCTCATCCTGGCGAAGCTGCTCGCGGACAACGCGGACGGCAACCTGTCGCCGAAGCAGGTCGAGTTCGCCGAGACCATCCACGGCGCGGGCTCGGACCTGTTGCAGCTGATCAACGACATCCTCGACCTGTCGAAGGTCGAGGCGGGCAAGATGGACGTCAGTCCGACCCGTATCGCGCTCGTCCAGCTCGTCGACTACGTCGAGGCGACGTTCCGGCCGCTGACCGCGGAGAAGGGGCTCGACTTCTCCGTGCGGGTCTCGCCGGAGCTGCCCGCGACGCTGCACACGGACGAACAGCGGCTGTTGCAGGTGCTGCGCAACCTGCTGTCGAACGCGGTGAAGTTCACCGACAGCGGGGCGGTGGAGCTGGTGATCCGGCCGGCCCACACGGATGTGCCGCAGTCGATCCGGGAGCAGCTGCTGGAGTCCGGTTCGCTGAGCGACCCGGAGGCCGGACTGATCGCCTTCTCGGTGACGGACACCGGGATCGGTATCGCGGCCAGCAAGATGCGGGTGATCTTCGAGGCGTTCAAGCAGGCGGACGGGACCACCAGCCGCAAGTACGGCGGTACGGGTCTGGGGCTTTCGATCAGCCGGGAGATCGCCCGGCTGCTGGGCGGGGAGATCCACGCGGCGAGCGAGCCGGGCCGGGGCTCCACGTTCACGCTCTACCTGCCGCTGCACCCGACGGAGCTGCCCTCGTCGGGCCATGGGCAGCACGTTCCGGGCACGGGTGAGCCCGGTGGGCTCGACGGGTCCGGGCTGGAGGGCCCCGGGGTTCACGCGGCGGGCGACGCGCGGGGCGGCACAGGGGCCCTGTTCCGGCACCGCCGCAGGGCGTTGGCCAGGGCCGAGCAGCAGGCCGCGCTGCCGGGCCAGGCCGCTTCGGCCGCGTCCGGCGCGGGCACGGGGTCGACCGCGCCCGAGTGGGCGGGCGGCGGGCAGGAGGCGCCGGAGCCGGGACGCACCTTCGAGTTCAACGGTGAGAAGGTGTTGATCGTCGACGACGACATCCGTAACGTCTTCGCGCTCACCAGCGTGCTGGAGCAGCACGGGCTGTCCGTGCTGTACGCGGAGAACGGCCGCGAGGGCATCGAAGTCCTGGAGCAGCATGACGATGTGACCGTCGTCCTGATGGACATCATGATGCCCGAGATGGACGGGTACGCGACGACGACGGCGATCCGGCGGATGCCCCAGTTCGCGGGTCTGCCGATCATCGCGCTGACCGCGAAGGCGATGAAGGGCGACCGGGAGAAGGCCATCGAGTCCGGCGCTTCCGATTACGTTACGAAGCCGGTGGATCCTGATCACCTGCTCTCCGTAATGGAGCAGTGGATGCGCGGAGAGTGAGCGGAGAGCGCACGAATGGCGGCGAGTTGTTGACAGACTGTGGTCGAAAGCGTGTGAGGGGCCGGTATTCGGGGAACCTTCTGGTCTCTCACCGCGTTTCTGCTACGTGCACAGTGACATCGCGGTGACAGGGTGTGGCGACAGGCGGGGTGCGGCTACGATGACCGGCACAAGGACGGACGGCGCAAGGGAGTCGTCCCCTGGGGCGGCGCCCGGCCAACTGCCGGGGCGAGGAGGACGGGCCATGGTGCAGAAGGCCAAGATCCTCCTGGTCGATGACCGACCGGAGAATCTGCTGGCGCTGGAGGCCATCCTCTCTGCGCTCGATCAGACGCTGGTCCGGGCATCGTCAGGGGAGGAAGCGCTCAAGGCGCTGCTGACGGACGACTTCGCGGTCATTCTGCTGGACGTCCAGATGCCAGGAATGGACGGATTCGAGACCGCCGCGCACATCAAGCGTCGGGAACGGACACGGGACATCCCGATCATCTTCCTGACCGCGATCAACCACGGACCGCACCACACCTTCCGGGGATACGCGGCGGGAGCCGTGGACTACATCTCCAAGCCGTTCGACCCCTGGGTGCTGCGGGCCAAGGTCTCGGTCTTCGTCGAGCTCTACATGAAGAACTGTCAGCTCCGGGAGCAGGCCGCGCTGCTGCGCCTCCAGCTCGAAGGGGGCGGCGGGCAGACCGGTGCCGCCAGGGAGTCGGCGGGCCTGCTGGCCGAACTGTCCGCGCGGCTCGCCGCCGTCGAGGAGCAGGCCGAGGCGCTCTCGAAGCAGCTCGACGACGAATCGGCCGACGCCGCGGCCGTGGCCACCGCCGCGCACCTGGAGCGCAAGCTCACCGGGCTGCGCCGCGCCCTCGACGCCCTGGAGCCGGGCACCGGCGGCGGCCCGTCCGGTCTGACCGCGCAGAACTGACGACGCAGAACTGACGGCGCCGAGGCGTGAGAGGACGTCAGTTTCCGGTGACCGTACGGGCGACACGAACGGGTGAAGCGGTAGGCACACGTGTCCACCGCGCCCCACACCGGTAACCTCACCCCCATGGCCTCACGTACGTCCGGCAAGGGTTCCCAGGGCACGGCGGGCACCGCGAAGCCGCGCGCGGCCGGCCGTACGACCGGCGCGGCGAAGAAGGCGGCGCCGGCCGCGAAGCCTCCCGCGAGGAAAGCCGCCCCCGCCAGGAAGGCCGCGCCCGCGAAGAGGGCCCCCGCCGGAAAGGCGGCGGCCAGGAAAGTCGCACCGAGGTCCGCGCCGTCGCCCACCGGGGGCGTGTACCGGCTGGTGCGCGCCGTGTGGCTCGGCCTCGCCCACGCCGTCGGCGCGATGTTCCGCGGCATAGGGCGTGGCGCCAAGGGCCTCGACCCGGCGCACCGCAAGGACGGGCTGGCGCTGCTGCTCCTCGGCATCGCGCTGATCGTCGCCGCCGGCACCTGGGCCAGCCTCCGCGGCCCGGTCGGCGACCTCGTCGAGATGCTGGTGACCGGCGCGTTCGGCCGGCTCGACCTCCTGGTCCCGCTGCTCGTGGGCGCCATCGCGGTCCGCCTGATCCTCCACCCGGAGAAACCGGAGGCCAACGGGCGCATCGTCATCGGGCTGTCCGCGCTGGTCATCGGCGTGCTCGGCCAGGTGCACATCGCCTGCGGCTCGCCCGGCCGTGACCAGGGCAGCGAAGCGCTCCAGGACGCGGGTGGACTGATCGGCTGGGTCGCCTCCAAGCCGCTGGTCTTCATGATGGGCGAGGTCCTCGCCGTACCCATGCTGGTGCTGCTCACCGTCTTCGGCCTGCTCGTCGTCACGGCGACGCCCGTCTACGCCATCCCGCAGCGGCTGCGCGCGCTCGCCGTCCGCCTGGGCCTCGTCCACCCCGGCGTACCGGTGGCCGGTGCGGACGACGCGTTGTACGACGACGCCCGGTACGACGAGCAGTGGCGCGAGGCGCTGCCCCCCGGGTCCCGGCGGCGCGGCGCGGCGTACGACGGCCACGACCCGTACGACCCCCAGCGGGCCGAGCAGGAGGCGCCCGGCAGGCGCCGGCGCCCGCGCAAGGGCGCCGGGGCATCCGTACCGCCCGAGCCGGACTTCGACCGGCCCAGGGACGCCGTGGACATCGCCGCCGCGGCCGCCGCCGCCCTCGACGGCGCCGTGCTGAACGGCATGCCGCCCTCGCCGGTCGTCGCCGACCTGACGCGGGACGTCACCGGGGACCGGGAGCGCGACGTCCGCGAGGCCCGGGACGACCGCGCGACCCGGGGCGCCCCCGGCACCCGCGACGCCGCCCCCGTCCCGCCCGCCCGCGACGCCGGTACCCCCGGCGCCGTACCGGACCTGACCAAGCCCGCGCCCGTACGGGAGGAGACGCAGCCCCTCCCGCCGCGCGCCGAGCAGCTGCGGATCGCCGGGGACATCACCTACGTCCTGCCCTCGCTGGACCTGCTGGAGCGCGGCGGCCCGGGGAAGACCCGCAGCGCGGCCAACGACGCGATCGTGGCGTCGTTGCGGAAGGTGTTCGAGGAGTTCAAGGTCGACGCGGCCGTCACCGGCTTCACCCGCGGCCCGACGGTCACCCGCTACGAGGTGGAGCTCGGCCCGGCCGTCAAGGTCGAGCGGATCACGGCGCTGACGAAGAACATCGCGTACGCCGTCGCCAGCCCCGACGTACGGATCATCTCGCCGATCCCCGGCAAGTCCGCCGTCGGCATCGAGATCCCCAACACCGACCGCGAGATGGTCAACCTCGGCGACGTGCTGCGGCTCGCGGACGCCGCCGAGGACGACCACCCGATGCTGGTCGCGCTCGGCAAGGACGTCGAGGGCGGCTATGTGATGGCCAACCTGGCGAAGATGCCGCACGTGCTCGTCGCCGGCGCGACCGGATCCGGCAAGTCGTCCTGCATCAACTGCCTGATCACCTCGGTGATGATAAGGGCGACCCCCGAGGACGTACGGATGGTGCTCGTCGACCCCAAGCGGGTCGAGCTGACCGCGTACGAGGGCATCCCGCACCTCATCACGCCCATCATCACCAACCCCAAGCGGGCAGCCGAGGCGCTCCAGTGGGTCGTGCGGGAGATGGACCTGCGCTATGACGACCTCGCGGCGTACGGATACCGGCACATCGACGACTTCAACGCCGCCGTACGGGCCGGCAAGGTGAAGCAGCCCGAGGGCAGCGAGCGCGAGCTCCAGCCGTACCCGTACCTGCTGGTCATCGTCGACGAGCTCGCGGACCTGATGATGGTCGCGCCGCGGGACGTCGAGGACGCCATCGTCCGCATCACCCAGCTGGCCCGCGCCGCCGGCATCCACCTCGTGCTCGCCACCCAGCGGCCGTCCGTGGACGTCGTCACCGGCCTGATCAAGGCGAACGTCCCCTCCCGGCTCGCCTTCGCCACCTCGTCGCTCGCCGACAGCCGCGTCATCCTCGACCAGCCGGGCGCCGAGAAGCTGATCGGCAAGGGCGACGGGCTCTTCCTGCCGATGGGCGCGAACAAGCCGGTCCGCATGCAGGGCGCCTTCGTCACCGAGGAAGAAGTCCAGGCGGTCGTCGCGCACTGCAAGCAGCAGATGGCGCCGGTCTTCCGGGACGACGTCACGGTCGGCACGAAGCAGAAGAAGGAGATCGACGAGGACATCGGCGATGACCTCGACCTGCTGTGCCAGGCCGCCGAACTGGTCGTCACCACACAGTTCGGCTCGACGTCGATGCTGCAGCGCAAGCTGCGCGTCGGCTTCGCGAAGGCCGGCCGGCTCATGGACCTGATGGAGTCGCGGAACATCGTCGGCCCGAGCGAGGGCTCCAAGGCGCGGGACGTGCTTGTCAAACCGGATGAGCTGGACGGAGTACTGGCCGTGATCCGCGGGGAGTCCGATGCGTAGGCATGGGCCCTCCGGGCGCACGGTGTCTCACTCGTAAGGGGATTGTGAGCAACCGTTTCCCCGCGCCGTACGTCACGTTGGGAGGAGGGACGGACAATGGTTCCCCGCCCGTTCCGGCCCCCGGGGGCGCACGGCCATTCCGATGGCGTACAAAGTGCGCCCGCCCGGTTGCTCAACCCTTTCGTACCACCCATAGACTGAACCTCCAGCAGGTGGTTACACGCTCGAAAGGCGCCCTCGTGTCCATCGGCAACTCCCCCGAAGACGACCGGCCCTCGCCCCCTTCGACCTCTTCCGACGCGTCCGCCACGCCTGAACCGGCCACCGATTCGGACCGTCCGTCGATCGGCCGCGCGCTCCAGCAGGCCCGCATCGACGCGGGACTGACCGTCGAGGAGGTCAGTACCGCCACGCGTGTACGCATCCCCATCGTCCACGCCATCGAGGGGGACGACTTCTCGCGGTGCGGCGGCGACGTGTACGCCCGAGGGCACATCCGCACGCTCGCGCGCGCCGTCGGGCTCGATCCCGTCCGGCTCGTCCAGCAGTACGACGCGGAGCACGGCGGCCGCCCGTCGCCGACGTCCGCCGCGCCGCTCTTCGAGGCCGAACGCATCCGCCCGGAGCGGCGGCGCCCGAACTGGACCGCCGCCATGGTCGCCGCGATCGTCGCCGTGATCGGTTTCGTCGGCTTCACGATGTTCAACGGCGACGACCGCGGCTCCAGCGGCCACCACGTGGCCGAGGGACCGGCGCCCGCCCAGAAGGCCGCCCCCAAGCCCAAGCCGCCGAAGCCGCCCGCGCCCTCCGAGAGCGCGATCGCGGCCGTCCCCAAGGACAAGGTGACGGTCAGGCTCACCGCCACCGACGACAAGAGCTGGATCTCCGCCAAGGCGAGCGACGGCAAGCTGCTCTTCGACGGACTTCTCCTCAAGGGCGCCTCCAAGACCTTCCAGGACAACGAGAAGATCGACCTCATCCTCGGCAACGCCGGCGCGATCGAGCTCTACGTGAACGGCAAGAGGGTCGACGACACGTTCGAGACCGGGCAGGTCGAGCGGTTGACGTACACGAAGGGTGATCCCCAGGTCGGGTGACCCGGGACAGGTCACCGGTGGGCGGCGGGGGGCCTGCCGGAGGGGTGACCCCCTGAGCGGAGGGGGTACGGCTGGGACGAAGTAGTCTTGAGCCCATGCCCGAACGCCGTACCGTCGCCCTTGTCACTCTTGGCTGCGCCCGTAACGAGGTGGACTCGGAGGAGCTCGCAGGCCGCTTGGCAGCGGACGGCTGGGAGCTCGTCGAGGACGCCGCCGACGCGGACGTCGCCGTCGTCAACACCTGTGGGTTCGTCGAGGCCGCCAAGAAGGACTCCGTAGACGCCCTGCTCGAAGCCAACGATCTGAAGGACCACGGCAGGACCCAGGCCGTCGTCGCGGTCGGCTGCATGGCCGAGCGGTACGGCAAGGAGCTCGCCGAAGCGCTCCCCGAGGCCGACGGGGTGCTGGGCTTCGACGACTACACCGACATCTCCGACCGGCTCCGGACCATCCTGAGCGGCGGCAGCGTGGAGGCCCACACCCCGCGCGACCGGCGCAAGCTCCTGCCGCTCAGCCCCGTGCAGCGCCAGCAGGCCGCCGCCGAGGTCGCCCTGCCCGGGCACGCCCAGGCCCCCGAGACCGTTCCGGAGGACCTGCCCGAGGGCGTCGCCCCGGCGTCCGGGCCGCGCGCCCCGCTGCGCCGCCGGCTCGACACCAGCCCGGTCGCCTCGGTGAAGCTCGCCTCGGGCTGCGACCGGCGCTGCTCCTTCTGCGCCATCCCGTCCTTCCGCGGCTCCTTCGTCTCGCGCCGCCCGAGCGACGTACTCGGCGAGACCCGCTGGCTGGCGGAGCAGGGCGTGAAGGAGGTCATGCTGGTCTCCGAGAACAACACCTCGTACGGCAAGGATCTGGGCGACATCCGGCTCCTGGAGAACCTGCTCCCGGAGCTCGCGGCGGTCGACGGGATCGAGCGTGTACGGGTCAGCTACCTGCAGCCCGCCGAGATGCGGCCCGGGCTCATCGACGTCCTCACCTCGACGGAGAAGGTCGCGCCCTACTTCGACCTCTCCTTCCAGCACTCGGCGCCCGCCGTGCTGCGCTCCATGCGGCGCTTCGGCGACACCGACCGGTTCCTGGAGCTGCTGGACACGATCCGCGGCAAGGCGCCGCAGGCCGGTGTGCGCTCCAACTTCATCGTGGGCTTCCCCGGCGAGACCGAGGACGACTTCGCCGAGCTGGAACGCTTCCTCACGCACGCCCGCCTCGACGCCATCGGCGTCTTCGGTTACTCCGACGAGGACGGCACCGAGGCCGCCACGTACGAGCACAAGCTGGACCAGGACGTCGTCGACGAGCGGCTCGCCCACCTGTCGCGGCTCGCGGAGGAGCTGACCGCGCAGCGTGCGGAGGAGCGGATCGGCGAGACCATGGAAGTACTGGTCGAGTCGGTCGACGCGTCGCCCGACGGGGACGGCGCGATCGGGCGCGGCCCGCACCAGGCGCCCGAGACCGACGGCCAGGTGGTGTTCACGACGACCGACGGACTCGTGCCCGGCCGTATGGTCACGGCGAAGGTGGTGGCCACGGAGGGCGTCGACCTGATTGCCGAGTGTCTTCACGAGGAGGCGGGCAGATGACCGGAGTCCCGGCATCCGCCGCGGGTGGTACGGGCAGGCCGACACCGCCCGGCGGCAAGCTGGGCGCGGCGGCCGTCAACCAGGCCGGCCTCTGGAACATCGCCAACATCCTCACCATGGTGCGGCTGGTGCTCGTGCCGGCGTTCGTGGTGCTGCTGCTCCAGGACGGCGGGTACGACCCGGCCTGGCGGGCCTGGGCGTGGGCGGCGTTCGCCGTCGCCATGATCACCGACATCTTCGACGGTCACCTGGCTCGCGCGTACAACCTGGTCACGGACTTCGGGAAGATCGCCGACCCCATCGCCGACAAGGCGATCATGGCGGCGGGGCTGGTGTGCCTGTCGGCGCTCGGTGACCTGCCGTGGTGGGTCACCGGGGTCATCCTCTTCCGGGAGCTGGGCATCACGCTGATGCGCTTCTGGGTGATCCGGCACGGGGTCATCCCGGCCAGCCGCGGCGGCAAGATGAAGACCCTGGCCCAGGGCACGGCGGTCGGGATGTACGTGCTCGCCCTCACCGGGCCGCTGGCCACGCTGCGGTGGTGGGTGATGGCGGTGGCCGTCGTCCTGACGGTCGTGACCGGGCTCGACTATGTGCGTCAGGCGGTCGTGCTGCGGCGCCGGGGGCTCGCGGCCGAGCGGGCCCGGCAGGCGGCGCGGACGGCGGCGGGGGCGGCGGCATGGGTGGAGTCCGGGGCCGTGGCGGGGTCCGGGACCGGGCCCGGGACGAATTCCGGCGCGGAGCCCGAGGCCGGTCCAGAGGTGGAGTCCGGGGCGGGGGCGGAGTCCGGAACGGAGCCCGGGCGATGAACCAGGCGGCGCGGGCGCTGGCGCTTCTCGCGGAGCGTGATCAGACGGTCGCTGTGGCGGAGTCGCTCACGGGTGGTCTCGTGGCCGCGGAGCTCACCTCCGTGCCCGGTGCGTCACGATCCTTTCGCGGGTCCGTCACGGCGTACGCGACGGCGCTGAAGCATGAGCTGCTCGGTGTGGACGAGACCCTTCTGGCGGAGCGCGGGGCGGTCGATCCGGACGTCGCGCTGCAGATGGCGGCGGGTGTACGGACTCGGCTGGGGGCCGGCTGGGGAGTCGCGACGACGGGTGTCGCGGGGCCCGACCCGCAGGACGGACAGCCGGTGGGAACGGTCTTCGTGGCCGTCTGCGGACCGGTCGACGGAGCCCTCGCGGCGGGGAAAGTCCTCGCCCTGCGATTGAACGGCGACCGGGCGGAAATTCGTAGAGAGAGTGCACGGAGCGTGCTGGAACTGCTCGCCGACCAACTCTCGGGAAATACGCGGGCACAGGATACGGAACAGAACGGGGGGACTTGATGTTTGCAGCCCTGAGTGAACACGACATCGCTCCCCGCACGGCCGCAGCGCGAGGCGGTACGGTGGGGCGTGAAGGATGCGGCTACACGGTCCGAGGAGGGAGCCACCGATGATTCTGCTCCGTCGCCTGTTGGGTGACGTGCTGCGTCGGCAGCGCCAGCGCCAGGGCCGTACTCTGCGCGAAGTCTCCTCGTCCGCCCGAGTTTCGCTCGGCTATCTCTCCGAGGTGGAGCGGGGGCAGAAGGAGGCTTCCTCCGAGCTGCTCTCCGCGATCTGCGACGCGCTTGACGTACGGATGTCCGAGCTCATGCGGGAAGTGAGCGACGAGCTCTCGCTGGCGGAGCTGGCGGAATCGGCAGCGGCGAGCGAGCCGGCGCCGGTACGCCCGATGCTCAATTCTGTGTCCGTGGCGTCGGTGGCGGGTGTGCCGACCGAGCGGGTGACCATCAAGGCGCCCGCCGAGACGGTGGACGTCGTCGCCGCCTGAGCGCTCTGACGCGGCCGGCCGCGGCAAGTGGCCGGCCTGCTTGTGAGCCGCTGAGGGCGCACGCGAAAAGCGTTTGTGGTGAGCACGTGTTTTGAGCGCACGCGTTTTGGGCTGAGCCCCGGTCGGGTACCCGAATGGCCGACCGGGGCTTTTCGTTTACTCCGAATGCCCGGTTTGGTTCATATGTGTCATGGTGGACGGGCGTGCGCTCCACCGCACGCCGGAACGGAGGATTCGGAATGTCAGTCGTGAAGAGCTCCCTGCCGGACGAGGACCTGAAGGTGGTCGGCGAAGCCCTGCAGGGCGCGCTGGTGGACGTGCTGGATCTGTCCCTGATCGCCAAGCAGGTGCACTGGAACGTGGTGGGACCGCGCTTCCGCTCCGTCCACCTGCAGCTCGACGAGGTCGTGGCCACCGCTCGCGAGCACTCCGACACCGTGGCGGAGCGCGCGTCGGCGCTCGGCATCAACCCGGACGGGCGAGCCGCGACGGTCGCGTCCAGCAGCGCGATCGGGAACGCACCCGAGGGGTGGATCAAGGACGTCGACGCGGTCAGGATCATGGTGGACGCGCTCGTCGCCGTGGTGCGGCGGATGCGTGAGCGCATCGAAGCGACCGACAAGCCCGACCCGGTCACCCAGGACCTGCTGATCGCGCTGACCGCGGACCTCGAGAAGCACGCGTGGATGTTCCAGGCGGAGAGCCGGCAGGCCGACGCCGTGTAGACCGGGCGGTGGAGGCAGCCGGGCACGCGCGGTGCGTGTGCCCCGGTACGCCCTCCCGCCGGCCGGCGGGCCGGTCTAGCGTCGACGGGAGGAGGCGGCGATGGTACGGCGACGAATCTCCCGACCGGCGCTCGCGCTCACCGCGCTGGCGCTGGGCGGGGTGTGGTGCTGGGCGGTTCTGCGACTGGCCCTGACCCCCGGGCAGTCGGGGATCCTCGAAGGCGCCGTGGCCGCGGGAGGCTGGGGCTTGAGCCTGCTGCCGGTGCACGTCGCCGCCGCCCCCTCCGCCGGCTCGCGCAAGGGCCGACGCCGGCCGCCCGCCCCGCTCCCGCCGCCCGCGTCGCCTTCGCTGTTTGCCGCGTGGGTGCGCGCGGCTGCCGGGGCGTCGCGGCGCCGCCGTGCGGGGACGCGGAACCGGGCCTGACATGACGTCAGTTCACGTGCTGCTCAGGGAGTGGGTGCCGGGGCCGGGCTCCGGGCCGGGGCCCGTTTGGCAGCCCGGGCACCAGTACGAGACACGCTCGTGGCGGTCGTCCCAGCGGATCGGCGTGCCGCAGCGGTAACAGGGCTGATGCCTGCGGCCGTACACGTACAGCTTCCGGTCGGGGCGGGAGCTGGTGGTGGTACGGCGTTCGACCCGCTCCTTGTTCGCCTCCAGGAGGCGGTGGGCGGTGGCGACCAGCCGTTCGGGTACGCCCGGCGCGAGTTCGCCGACGGGGAGCCACGGGGTCACGCGGGCCATGAACGCCAGCTCGCACTTGAAGACATTGCCGATACCGGCGAGATTCCGCTGGTCGAGCAGCGCTTCGCCGAGCGGGCGCGCCGGGTCGGCGCACACGCGGCGTACCGCTTCCTCGGCATCCCAGTCGGGGCCCAGGAGATCGGGGCCGAGGTGGCCGACGACGGTCTGCTCCTCACTGGTGCGGATCAGATCGAGGACGGGCAGGCGGTAGCCGACGGCGGTGTTGGCCGTGGTGGCGAGGATCGCCCGGATCTGGTGCGCGGGTCCGCCGCGCCAGTGCTCGCCGGGCGCGTAGACGTGCCAGGCGCCGTCCATCCGCAGGTGGGAGTGGAGGGTCAGGCCACCCTCGACCCGGGTGAGCAGGTGCTTGCCGCGCGGAGCGACGGCGAGGACTTCCCGGCCGGACAGGTCGGTGGTGGCCAGCCGCGGGACCCGCAGGTCGGAGCGCGTCAGCACCCTGCCCGCGAGCGCGGTGTGCAGACGGCGGGCGACCAGCCAGACGGTGTCTCCTTCAGGCATGCGTCCATGATGCGGGACCGGGCTCGCCCGGTTCCTAGGCGCGCAGCCGCAGGCCCCGTGGGGTGGCGTGGAAGCCCGCCGTCTCCAGGGCGCGGGACAGGGGGGACGTCAGGGCCGCCGTGCCGTTGATCCGCTCCACGGTCACGGTACCGAGGGAGCCCGCGCGAGCCGCCGCGGCGAGGGCCTCGGCGGCGGCGTGCAGGACCGGATCATCAGGGTCGCCCGGCCACGACAGCAGCGTCTTGCCGCCGCGTTCCATGTAGAGCGCGAGCTGCCCGTCGACGATCACGACGAGGGAGCCCGCTTTGCGGCCCGGTTTGTGGCCTGCGCCGGTGGGGGGCTCGGGCCAGGGCAGGGCGGCGCCGTACGCGTTGGCCGGGTCCGCCGCGGCCAGGACCACCGCGCGGGGGGCGGCCGACGGCTCGGCGCGGTCGCGGGCGGTCGCCGCCGCGCGCAGCCGGTCCACCGCGCCGTCCATCGCGAACTGCGCCGCCCCCAGGCCCTCGACGACATAGCCGCGGCGGGCCTGGCCGCTGTCCTCGAACGCCGACAGGACGCGGTACGTCGCGGAGAACCCGCCCTCGACCCCCTCGGCGGTGACCGCGCCGCGGGTGACGACGCCGTGCCGGTCCAGGAGCGTGCGGGCCAGGGCGTGGGCGCGGTGGGTCGGGTCCGGTTCGGCGGGCGGGAGCAGGGACCACCGGCCGCTCACGGTCGGCGGCCCGGAACGCGAGGCGGTGCGCGCGGACGCGGTCAGGGTGCCGTACCGGCCGCGCGGGACGGTGCGCTTGGCGCGGTGGGCGGTGGAGCCCGCCGTACGTCCCGAGCCGAGCAGGGCGCGCAGGGGGGCGAGGGTGTCGTTGGTGAGGCGGCCGGACCAGGCCAGGTCCCAGAGGGCGTCGGCCAGTTGGACATCGGTGGCGTCGGGGTGGGTGGTGGCGCGTACCTGGTCGGCGATCTGGCGGAAGAACAGTCCGTACCCGCCGGAGAGGACGGTCAGGATCGACTCGTGGAGGGCGGTCAGCTCCAGTGGGTGCGGCGGGGGCAGGAGGAGCGGTGCCGCGTCGGCGAGATAGAGCGCGACCCAGCCGTCCTTGCCGGGCAGGGCGCCCGCCCCGGCCCACAGAACCTCGCCGGTGGTGGTGAGTTCGTCCAGGAGGGTGGGGCTGTAGTGGGCGACGCGGGACGGCAGGATCAGCTTTTCGAGCGCGGAGGCGGGGACGGGGGCGCCCTGCAACTGCTCGACGGCGCGGGCCAGTCCGTCGATGCCGCGCAGGCTGTTGCCGCCCAGGTGCTGCCACTGGGGCAGGAACGTCGCCAGGGCGGCCGGCGGGACAGGCTCCAGTTCGTGGCGCAGGGCGGCCAGGGAGCGGCGGCGCAGCCGGCGCAGTACGGTCGCGTCGCACCACTCCTGGCCCACACCCGCGGGATGGAACTCGCCCTGGACGACACGGCCGCTCGCGGCCAGGCGGTGCAGGGCGCCGTCCGTGACGGCGGTGCCCAGGCCGAAGCGGGCCGCCGCCGCGGTGGACGTGAAGGGGCCATGCGTGCGCGCGTACCGCGCGAGGAGGTCGCCGAGCGGGTCCTTCACCGGCTCGGTGAACGCCTCGGGCACACCGACCGGGAGGGCGGTGCCCAGGGCGTCACGCAGCCGCCCCGCGTCCTCGATGGCGGCCCAGTGGTCGGCTCCGCCGATACGGACGTGGATCACGCGGCGGGTCCGGGCGAGCTGCCGCGGCCACTCGGGGCCGGCGCCGCGCTCGGCCAGCTCGGCGTCGGTGAGCGGGCCGAGGACGCGCAGGACGTCCGCGACACCCTCCACGTCCTTCACACGCCGGTCCTCGGCGAGCCACTGCAGCTCGCTCTCCAGCTCGGTCAGGACATCGGTGTCCAGCAGCTCGCGCAGCTCGGCCTGGCCCAGCAGCTCGGCCAGCAGCCGTGAGTCCAGGGACAGGGCCGCCGCGCGCCGCTCGGCGAGCGGGGAGTCACCCTCGTACAGGAACTGGGCGACATAGCCGAACAGGAGCGAGCGGGCGAAGGGGGACGGCTCGGGGGTGGTGACCTCGACGAGCCGGACCCGGCGCGACTCGATGTCGCCCATCAGCTCCTCCAGGCCGGGGACGTCGAAGACGTCCTGGAGGCACTCGCGGACGGCCTCCAGCACGATCGGGAAGGAGCCGAACTCACTGGCCACCTGCAGCAACTGGGCGGCGCGCTGGCGCTGCTGCCACAGCGGGGTGCGCTTGCCGGGGCTGCGGCGCGGCAGCAGCAGTGCGCGGGCCGCGCACTCCCGGAACCGGGAGGCGAACAGCGCGGAGCCGCCCACCTGGTCGGTGACGAGCTGGTTGACCTCGCCCTTGTCGAAGAGGACGTCGGCGGCGCCGACCGGCGCCTGCTCGCTGTCGTACTCGGGGCCCGGCGCGGCCGGCTCCTGGTCGAGCAGGTCGAGGCCCATCAGATCGGCGTCGGGCAGCCGCAGCACGATGCCGTCGTCGGCGTGCATGACCTGGGCGTCCATGCCGTACCGCTCGGAGAGCCGGGCACCGAGGGCCAGCGCCCACGGGGCGTGCACCTGCGCGCCGAACGGTGAGTGCACCACGACCCGCCAGTCGCCCAGCTCGTCACGGAACCGCTCCACCAGGATCGTCCGGTCGTCCGGGACATGACCGCAGGCGCGGCGCTGGTCGTCCAGATACGCGAGGACGTTGTCCGCCGCCCACGCGTCCAGGCCCGCCGCCAGCAGGCGCAGCCGCGCGTCGTCCGGCTCCAGCGAACCGACCTCGCGCAGGAACGCTCCCACCGCGCGGCCCAGTTCCAGCGGCCGGCCCAGCTGGTCGCCCTTCCAGAACGGCAGCCGGCCCGGGACGCCGGGGGCGGGCGAGACTAGCACCCGGTCGCGCGTGATGTCCTCGATCCGCCACGACGACGTGCCGAGGGTGAACACGTCGCCCACCCGCGACTCGTAGACCATCTCCTCGTCGAGTTCGCCGACCCGGCCGCCACCCTTCTTGGGGTCGGCGCCCGCGAGGAAGACGCCGAACAGGCCCCGGTCGGGGATCGTGCCGCCCGAGGTGACGGCGAGGCGCTGCGCCCCCGGGCGGCCCGTGACCGTGCCGGTGATCCGGTCCCACACGACGCGTGGGCGCAGCTCCGCGAACGCGTCGGACGGATAGCGCCCCGCGAGCATGTCCAGGACGGCGGTGAACGCGGACTCGGGCAACGACGCGAACGGCGCCGCCCGCCGCACCACCGTCAGGAGGTCGTCGAACTGCCATGACTCCAGGGCCACCATGGCGACGAGCTGCTGGGCGAGCACGTCCAACGGGTTGGACGGGATCCTCATGGACTCGATCGAACCGCTGCGCATCCGCTCGGTGACCACCGCGGCCTGCACCAGGTCGCCCCGGTACTTCGGGAAGACCACGCCGGTGGAGACCGCGCCCACCTGGTGCCCGGCGCGGCCCACGCGCTGGAGGCCGGAGGCGACGGACGGCGGTGACTCGACCTGGACGACCAGGTCCACCGCGCCCATGTCGATGCCGAGCTCCAGGCTGGAGGTGGCCACCACCGCCGGCAGCCGGCCCGCCTTGAGGTCCTCCTCGACCAGGGCCCGCTGCTCCTTGGAGACCGAACCGTGGTGCGCCCGGGCCAGCAGCGGCGGGGCGCCCTTCGCCGCGCCCGACTGCGCCATCAGCTCGGCGGGCGACTGGTCCTCGGGCAGGGCCTCTCCGGTGGCCCGCTCGTAGGCGATCTCGTTGAGCCGGTTGCACAGCCGCTCGGCCAGCCGCCGGGAGTTGGCGAAGACGATCGTCGAACGGTGGGCCTGGACGAGGTCGGCGATCCGCTCCTCGACGTGCGGCCAGATCGACGGCCGCTCCGCTCCGTCCGCGTCCGAGGCGGGCGAGCCCCCTAGCTCGCCGAGGTCCTCGACGGGGACGACCACGGACAGGTCGAACTCCTTGCCGGACGGCGGCTGGACGATCTCCACCTTGCGCTGCGGGGACAGGTAGCGGGCCACCTCGTCCACCGGACGCACCGTCGCCGACAGGCCGATACGGCGAGCCGGGCGCGGCAGCAGCTCGTCCAGCCGCTCCAGGGAGACGGCGAGGTGAGCACCCCGCTTCGTGCCGGCGACCGCGTGCACCTCGTCCAGGATCACCGTCTCGACGCCGGACAGCGCCTCGCGCGTCGCGGAGGTGAGCATCAAGAACAGCGACTCGGGCGTGGTGATCAGGATGTCCGGTGGCCGGGTGGCCAGCGAGCGCCGCTCGGCGGCCGGGGTGTCGCCGGAGCGGATGCCGACCCGCACCTCGGGCTCCGGCATCCCCAGGCGCACCGCCTCCTGGCGGATGCCGGTGAGCGGGCTGCGCAGATTGCGCTCCACGTCGACGGCGAGCGCCTTCAGCGGCGACACGTACAGCACCCGGCAGCGCTTCTTCGCGTCCGCGGGCGGCGGCGTGGAGGCGAGCCGGTCCAGCGCGGCGAGGAACGCCGCCAGCGTCTTCCCGGACCCGGTCGGCGCCACGACCAGCACGTCCGAGCCGGCGCCGATCGCCCGCCAGGCACCTTCCTGTGCGGCGGTGGGCGCGCTGAAGGCCCCCGTGAACCAGGCTCGGGTCGCGGGGGAGAAGGAGTCGAGCGCAGTCCTGGCCATGTCCCCCATCGTGCACCCCGCCACTGACAATCCGGCCGCGTGGCGGCTCCGCGGTTGCCGCGCGGCGCCCGCCGGCCGGCTCCGTGGCGGCCCCGGGCGCCGCTTCACGCCATGGACGCCGCAGGTCGGGAGGGCGTGCGGCGGGGCGCAGAATGGGGGACATGGCGAGTGAGCGGGACGGTGAGTGGGCCAGGCACTGGCAGTACCCCGGCGTGCCCGGACTCGATCTGCTGCGGGCACGGTACGTGCGCCACTCCTTCGCCCGGCACAGCCACGAGGGATTCGTCCTCGGCGCCGTCCGGCGCGGCATCGAGGACGTGATCATGCCGGAAGGCACGATCCGGGCCCGGCCCGGCACCGTCGTCATGATCAACCCGGAGGTACCGCACTCCGCGCGCGCCGGGGTGCCCGAAGGCTGGTCGTACGCGACCCTCTACCCGTCCTCGGCCCTCGTGGCCGGGATCGCGCGGGAGGAGACGACGCTGCGCGGCACGGCCGGCTTCGCCGAGACCATCGTCGAGGACGAGGACACCGCCCAGCTCATACGGGCCGTGCACCGGGCGGCCGAGGAGGGCAACGCGCTCGCCGCCGACAGCCTCCTGCGCATCGCGGTCGCCCGGCTGCTGCGCCGCCACGGACAGTCGATGCCCACCCGGCAGCCGCTCGCCGCCGGGTCGCGCACGGCGTCCCTGGCCCGGGAGCTCCTCCTGGGACGCATGGCCGACCCGCCCTCCCTGGAGCGGCTCGCGCGGGAGCTCGGCACCAGCCCCTTCGCGCTGCTGCGCGCCTTCAAAGCCGCCTACGGCATGCCGCCCCACACCTGGCTCACCAACGCGCGTGTGCGGGCCGCCCGCCGCCTCCTGGAATCCGGTACGGCGCCCGCGGACGCGGCCGTCGCGGTGGGCTTCACCGACCAGCCGCACCTGAACCGGCACTTCACCCGCATCGTCGGGGTCCCGCCCGGCGCCTACCGGCGCGAGCGCGCAAGAACGTACAAGACCGGGAACGAGGGCCCGCCGTAGCGTCCCCGTCGTGGCAGAACAGACAGCGCACCCAGCACAACCAGCACAGTCGGCAGGCGCGGCACGCGCAGCGGGCGGAGGACGCGGGGAGGCGGTACGCACGCCGGACGCCGCCAAGCCCGACAGCGCCGTGGTCCGCGACGCGCTCGGCGTCGGCGTGGCCGTGGGACTCTCCGGCTTCGCCTTCGGCGTGACCTCGGCCGGCGCGGGCCTGAGCGTCATGCAGAGCTGCGCGCTCAGCCTGCTGGTCTTCACCGGCGCCTCGCAGTTCGCGCTCGTCGGCGCGCTCGCCGCCGGCGGGAACCCGCTCACCGCCGCCGCGGGCGCCTTCTTCCTGGGGACCCGCAACGCCTTCTACGGGCTGCGGCTGTCGCAGTTGCTCGCCCTGCCCCGCTCCGTACGCCCGCTCGCCGCCCACTGGGTCATCGACGAGACCACGGCCGTCTCCCTGATCCAGCCGAACCGGCGCGCCGCACGGATCGGCTTCACCGTCGCCGGGCTCACCCTCTACGTGCTGTGGAACCTGACCACGCTCCTGGGGGCCCTCGGCGCCGAGGCCCTCGGCGACACCGACGCCTGGGGCCTGGACGCCGCCGGGCCTGCCGCGTTCCTCGCCCTCCTCGCGCCCATGCTGCGGACGGCCACCGAGCGCGCCGTAGCCGGGATCGCCGTCATCCTGGGGCTCGGTTCCCTGCCTCTGCTGCCCGCCGGTGTGCCGGTGCTGGCCGCGGCGCTCGCGGCACCCGCCGTGCTGTGGTTCCAGGGGCGCGGGACCGGTGACGGGCGGAAGGGGACGCGGCGGTGACCATCTGGATCGCGATCGGCCTGACCGCCGTCGGCTGCTACCTCGTCAAGCTCATCGGGCTGCTCGTACCGGCCGCCGCCCTGGAGAGGCCGCTCGTCCAACGACTGTCCGCGCTGCTGCCCGTCGCGCTGCTGGCCGCGCTGACCGCGCAGCAGACCTTCAGCGCCAACAGCTCCCTGGTCGTCGACGCGCGCGGCGCGGGCCTCGCGGCGGCCGCGCTCGCCCTGCTTCTGCGCGCGCCCTTCCTGGTGGTGCTCGTCGCCGCCGTGGCGGTGACGGCCGGCGTTCGCGCCCTGGGCGGCTGACACCCCGGCGCGGCACGGTCAGTCGATCCGGCGGCCGTGCGCCCGCAGCGTACGCAGCGCCTCGATCGTCACGATCGGCCGCCACTCCAGAGCCGTGCCCGGCGCCCACTGACGCCAGCGGATCGGCCAGCCCCCGTCGGCGCACTGTTCGGCGGCGAGGTGGTCCAGCGAGCGCGCCATCTCCTCGTCCGTGAACCAGCGCCGCGCGAGCGAGTCCGGCACGCGCGCGTAGTCGTGCGGGAAGTGGTGCTCGCCGGGCGCGTAACCGGGCGGGACGGGGAACGCGTCGAGGCACCCCGGATCCAGCACCGCCAGCCGCTGGTCCCGCACCAGCCGGCCGAGCCGGTCCGCGGCCGCCTCCGCGCGGGCCCGGTCTGGGACGCCGTCCAGGAACGCGACGGCCGCCTGGACCTCGTACGGATGGGACTTCTCCAGGCTCTCCACGGCGCCCCAGCAGAAGTCCGTGGCCCGGAACAGCCAGGCGTGCCACACCTGGTTGCGGTGCAGCAGCCCCACCACCGGGCCGGTGGACAACACCGCACTCGGTGGGTCGTCGACGACCGCGATGAACGGGGCGACCGGATATCCCCGCACGGAGGGGTGCAGCGCGGGCAGCGCCCCGTCCTGCGTGGACGCCCCCGTCAGGTAGCGGCAGACGCGCTCCACGCGGAGCCCGCCGCAGCGCCCGATGGAGTCGAGCACCCGCAGCGCGTGCGCGGTGTGGAGTGGCTGGCTCACGGGGCCGCGCAGATCCGGTTCCAGGGCGTGCCCGTAGCCGCCGTCCTCGTCGAGGTACGCGGTGAGGGCCGCCTCGACGGCGTCGGCGCCACCGCCGAGGAAGTGGTAAGCGAACCGCCGCTGTTCGAGCACGCGGGCCGTCAGCCAGATGAAGTTCGCGGCGCGCGAGAGGGGAGTTCCAGCCATGCTCCGACGGTAGGGCGGAAAGGGCTTTCGGCAAGCCGAGCGGAGACGGCTGCACTCCCAGGAGCGGGATACTGGTGGCATGCGGTTGACGATTTTCTGGGAGCGGATGGCGGACCACTTCGGTGAGGTGTACGCCGAGTCCTTCGCGCGGGACCACGTGATGTCGGAACTGGGCGGTCGTACGGTGCGCGAGGCGCTGGAAGCCGGCTGGGAGGCGAAGGACGTGTGGCGGGCGGTGTGCGCGGCGGTGGACGTCCCGGCGGACAAGCGGTGATCCACAGGGGCGGGGACCGGTTGTCGTAGCGGTGCGCGAGACTTGCTCCGTGGCCCCGACAGACGAGACCGACAAGACGACCACCACGACCGCGCCGACGACCGGAGACCCGACCGCCGCCACGGCGGTGCCCACAGCTCCTCCGACCACGCCGACCGGTGCCCCGCCGGCGCCGACCGTCACTCGCATGCCCCGCTGGCTGCCGCGCGCGATGGTGCTCGCCCTTGCCCTCTACGCCTGCTTCCAACTCGGCAGCTGGGCCTTCCACCAGCTCATCGGCCTGCTGATCAACATCCTGATCGCCTTCTTCCTGGCACTGGCGATCGAGCCCGCGGTCGGCCGGATGGCGGCCCGCGGCATGAGGCGCGGACTCGCCACCTTCCTGGTCTTCTTCGCGATCCTGGCCGCCGGTGTCGGGTTCGTCGTGCTGCTCGGGTCGATGCTGGCGGGCCAGATCATCGAGATCGTCGAGGACTTCCCCCGCTACCTCGACTCCCTGATCAACTGGATCAACCACACCTTCCAGACCGAGCTGTCCCGGGTCGAGGTCAAGGACAGCCTGCTGCGCTCGGACTGGCTGCGGAAGTACGTCCAGAACAGCGCCAGCGGCGTGCTGGACATCTCCGCGACCGTGCTGGGCGGACTGTTCAAGCTGCTGACCATCTTCCTGTTCTCGTTCTACTTCGCGGCCGACGGGCCCAGGCTGCGCCGCGCCCTGTGCTCCGTACTGCCGCCCGCCAAGCAGGCCGAGGTGCTGCGCGCCTGGGAGATCGCCGTCGACAAGACGGGCGGCTACCTGTATTCGCGGGGCCTGATGGCGCTGATCTCCGGGGTCGCGCACTACGTCCTGCTGGAGTTCCTGGCCGTGCCGTACGCGCCCGCGCTCGCCGTCTGGGTGGGGCTGGTCTCGCAGTTCCTGCCCACCATCGGTACGTATCTGGCGGGCGCGCTGCCGATGCTGATCGCCTTCACCGAGAACCCCTGGTACGCGTTGTGGGTGCTGGCGTTCGTCGTCGTCTACCAGCAGTTCGAGAACTACGTGCTGCAGCCGAAGCTCACCGCGAAGACCGTCGACATCCATCCGGCCGTGGCATTCGGCTCCGTCGTCGCCGGTACCGCGCTGCTGGGCGCGGTCGGCGCGCTCATCGCCATCCCGGCGGTCGCCACCCTCCAGGCCTTCCTCGGCGCCTATGTGAAGCGGTACGACGTGACGGAGGACCCGCGCATGCACGGGCACCGGCGCCACGGTGAACTGGTGCTGGCCCGGGTGCAGCGCGCCCTGGGCGCGAAGAAGGACCAGCCGGCGGACCCGGCCGAAGACGCGGTCTGACCCGCTATCGGGGCTGAAACCGCCGCTGCACGGCCTCGAGGTCACGGAGGGGGCGGCGGTCGGCATGGCGTCCGCCGTCGACGCGACGAGAGCAGGGACAGCCTGACCTGGGGCCGGCTCCTCGCCATGCTGCTGACCGGTGCGCCCAACCCTCGGCCACTGGCAGCGGACCCGCCCCTAACGCGCCCGAAGGTTGGTCGGTCGCACCGAGCCCTGGCAACCCGTGGTGCCCGACGTCATGGTGGTCGCGCTTCCGCTGCTCAGTAGGGCGACGGTTCAGGCGTCCGGCGGGCAGGCCTGGTCGATCCCCACGCTGACCGGTCAAAACGAGCAGATCTGCTGTCAGAGTTAGCCAGAAACGCGCGCACCGGAAACGCGCCTCCTCTCAGCCCCTGCAGTTGCAAGTATCCCGAATGTGGGAACGGCGAGGGGCCACCAGCTGTAATGCAGAGAGTGAGGCCCCAGATGCAACATCCACAGCCCACAAAGGCCCGCCCGTTGGGGGAGGGGGATCGGTCGCGTTCGAAGATGGTGGTGCTCACGGCAGCTCAGTGAATGCGGCCTTCCATGGGAATCCATTGGGACGCCGCATTCACTGGAGCGGATCGCAGGTAGTCACCGCCCGAAATGCTCGAGCGGTCAACCTACTAGTAGGATCTTTCGATAATGCCGCCGGACGTGACAAAAGTCATCGGTGGGCAAAAGGCGTAGGAGACCTGACTGGTCTGCCAAGCCCCCGCATCGCGAGTGATGAGGGGGCCGCCATCAAGCGGCTTGCATATGGCGGTCGCCTTGTAGTGTCCGCCATTACTGCTTCTGCAATGGGCCTGCCAGCCGTTACCGTCCGCGAACCTCGAGTTGCTGCATCCAGTCGGCCACCCTGTGGCGGCCGCAGCGGCTGTGCCTGGGAAGCCGAGGGCTGCCGTCATCGTGGCGGCGAACAGTATCGTGCACAGCTTCTTCATTTATGGCCATCCTTTCCGATCGGCCGGCGTGTCCTCAGGTCTGATTGCTGGGGGACGTCTCAATGCCCGCAGAAGTGGCTCGGTAGGCCCCATTGCAGTACGCGTAGGAAAATCCGGTCTGCCTCCACCCGCCGAAGAAGTGCAGCACTTTCCCGGTCTCCGGGTCCTTGCAGACGGCGATAGCTCGGTAGGAGCCGCCGTTGTGCGCAGTGCAGCGCGCAACGGCCCCCCAACTACCAGGGACCTCGTACTTGCATCCGCTGGGGTGTGCCAAGGCGCCGAGTTCGGAGGCTGATGCGGTTGCCCCGCCACCGAGTGAGAAAAGACTGACCAGCAGCACTCCAAGTGCGGGGGTGGTGGCGGTCCGCCGAATTCGAGTACTCTTCAGCAAATTTTCACCTACTTCCTCAGCGGTAAACGCTTGAGATGTTATCCGACAGGAAAGAGAACATGGCAGGTTTGCATGCCGCACTCCCCTGTGTATGTGGAGGGCGTTTGAGCCCTGTGTGGCAGGACAATGCCATGCCTGACTGAGTTAGGCAAGTGCCGGGCGCCGTCCCGGGGTTTACTTGATCATCGCGGTAAAGAGAAAAGGGTGGGTGCGCACAGCCTGCCCGGAATAACCGAAAGGTTTAATTCCGTACTAGTGCACCGGAAGGCAACGAATGATTTTAGCCGTAATGGCCGGAATTCGCTGCAACATTTTTAACAGTCACGCTCGCTCGGGCAATCCGATACCTTGGTTTTCCTGCGAATATGCCATGGGATCCGGCTCCAGGCCTACGGTTCGAAGCATCGTGAACCGGTGGCGTGAAAAACCAAAGTCTGACCGGATGCCTCGCGCGCTGGGATTCCGCCGTGTCCAGATCCAGATCCCAGGATGGCCGTGCGAAGCCGGGGTGCTGACTTAGCCGTCATGGATGAGGTGCGCGGGGTCGACTGGGGCGAGGTGGACCTTGCGCCTGCATCTCGTTATCCATAGCGGCGATGGCCTGCAGGACCTCCTTAGATACCCCGGCTGGAAGGAAGGCAACCGGTGGTCTGGTGTCATCCCGGCTCGATGATGGCGAGGACCGCGACGCGGTCCTCTGATCCTCGCCCGCTCTGTGTTCGAGCTACTCAGTCGGAAGCGAGCTGAGACAACTGGCCAACTCGAGTCGCCGGAGTGGCACCCGGCTCGCTTACTCGGTGAGTCCGACGATGTCGTGCTCAGGGTCGGAAGAGAGGGTGATGGCGGACCGGACCTTAGAAGATGGAGGTCCTGAGTGTCTTAAGGCCAGTCCGCGGTCCCCGAGTCGCGCGCTGATCGCAGACCCGCGCCGGTGTTGTGGTCGGCTCATGGTGGGCGCCTTCGGTGAAGGGGGACGTTCTGCGGGTCTGTGGTCGGGGAGGGGCCCGATGGGACATCGAGCCCGGCTGCCGACTGCCAGTCGCCGGGTGAAGGCCTCAGCGGCGCGGCGCGCTTGACATGGAAATCGAACATCCATTCTGATGGGGTTCCGGCCCGGAGTTCCGGGGGGTTCGCGGGTTGTCCACGGAGTTATCCACAGGTCGGAGGGACGGCGGGGCCCATTGTCAGTGGCAGGGGTTAGCGTCTTTGACGTGAAGCGATCGACACAAGCAAATCGGGTGGAACCCATGGCAGGAACCGACCGCGAGAAGGCGCTCGACGCCGCGCTCGCACAGATTGAACGGCAATTCGGCAAGGGCGCGGTCATGCGCCTGGGCGAGCGGCCGAATGAGCCCATCGAGGTCATCCCCACCGGGTCGACCGCCCTGGACGTCGCGCTCGGCGTCGGCGGCCTGCCGCGTGGCCGCGTGGTGGAGGTGTACGGGCCGGAGTCGTCCGGTAAGACGACGCTGACGCTGCACGCCGTGGCCAACGCGCAGAAGGCCGGCGGCCAGGTGGCGTTCGTGGACGCCGAGCACGCCCTCGACCCCGAGTACGCGAAGAAGCTCGGCGTCGACATCGACAACCTGATCCTGTCCCAGCCGGACAACGGCGAGCAGGCCCTGGAGATCGTGGACATGCTGGTCCGCTCCGGCGCGCTCGACCTGATCGTCATCGACTCCGTGGCGGCGCTCGTGCCGCGCGCGGAGATCGAGGGTGAGATGGGCGACTCGCACGTGGGTCTGCAGGCCCGTCTGATGAGCCAGGCGCTCCGGAAGATCACCAGCGCGCTCAACCAGTCCAAGACCACGGCGATCTTCATCAACCAGCTCCGCGAGAAGATCGGCGTGATGTTCGGCTCGCCGGAGACCACGACCGGTGGCCGCGCGCTGAAGTTCTACGCCTCGGTGCGTATCGACATCCGCCGCATCGAGACCCTCAAGGACGGCACGGAGGCGGTCGGCAACCGCACCCGCTGCAAGGTCGTCAAGAACAAGGTCGCGCCGCCCTTCAAGCAGGCCGAGTTCGACATCCTCTACGGCCAGGGCATCAGCCGCGAGGGTGGCCTGATCGACATGGGCGTGGAGCACGGCTTCGTCCGCAAGGCGGGCGCCTGGTACACGTACGAGGGCGACCAGCTCGGCCAGGGCAAGGAGAACGCCCGCAACTTCCTGAAGGACAACCCCGACCTCGCCAACGAGATCGAGAAGAAGATCAAGGAGAAGCTGGGCGTCGGCGTCCGGCCGGAGACCCCGGCGGCCGAGCCGGGCGCCGACGCGGCGGACACGCCTGCCGTGGACGACGCGGCGAAGTCGGTCCCGGCCCCGGCGGTGAAGGCCGCCAAGGCGACCAAGGCCACGGCGGCCAAGGGCTAGCCCATGGTCCGGCGCACCGAATGGCCGGGCGACAGCGCCGACTCGTCGAGGGCCGAGCAGGAGCTGTCGCCCCAGGACCCGGCTGAGCGGGCGCGGGCAATCTGCCTGCGCCTGCTCACCGGGACCCCCCGCACCCGCAAGCAACTCGCGGACGCCCTGCGTAAAAGGGAAATACCGGACGAGGTCGCCGATGAGGTCCTCGCCCGCTTCGAGGACGTCGGCCTCATCGACGACGCGGCCTTCGCGGACGCGTGGGTGGAGTCCCGGCACCACGGCCGGGGCCTGGCCCGCCGCGCCCTCGCACGGGAGCTGCGCACCAAGGGGGTGGACGCGGAGCTGATCGACGAGGCGGTCGGCCAACTGGACTCGGAGCAGGAGGAGGCGACGGCCCGCGAACTGGTGGCGCGCAAACTCCGCGCCACCCGTGGCCTCGACCGCGACCGCCGCCTGCGCCGCCTCGCGGGCATGCTCGCCCGCAAGGGCTACCCCGAGGGCATGGCCCTCCGCGTCGTACGCCAGGCGCTGGAGGAGGAGGGCGAGGACACGGAGGATTTGCACGCCGACCTCTGACCCGTCGCAGCCGGCGCCGGGCGGACCGGCACCCGGCACGGCTCCGGCCCGGCATGGCCCGACCCTGTCCGGGCCCAAGGCCCTCCGCCCGCAGCCGCACCGCGAGGAGGGGCGTGCGGCGGCCTTCTGTGTCGTGCCGCCGACGAGGTCACCGGGGGTGGGAGTGGGGGCGGGGGTGAGACTGGGGCCGGGCGTCCCGCGACCCGGAGGCGCTCCCCTGCGACCGGCCCCCTCGCGGGCCTGTGCGACGAGCTCATCGAAGTCGTCCCCGACATCCGGCCCATCGAGGTCACGTACGCCGGGAAGCGCGTCCCCACACCCGGGCGTCCCCATACCCGGGCGTCCGGCGACCCGGGGCGTCCCGTCACCCCCGGGCGTCCCGTCACCCCCGGGGCGGCGACGTCACGGGGTGACCGGTAGGCCCTCGGCCTTCCAGGCCTGGAAGCCGCCGATCAGGTCGGTCGCGCGGTGCAGGCCCAGCTGCCGCAAGGACGCGGCCGCCAGGGACGAGGCGTAACCCTCGTTGCACACGACCACGATCCGGACATCGTGGCTCACCGCCTCCGGAGCGCGGTGGCTGCCCCATGGGTCCAGGCGCCACTCCAGTTCGTTGCGCTCGACGACCAGCGCTCCGGGGATCAGCCCGTCGCGCTCACGCAGCGCCGCGTATCGGATGTCCACCAGCAGGGCCTCGCCCGCCTCCGCCGCCGCGAACGCCGCCCGCGGCGACACCCGGTCCAGTCCTGCCCGGACCCGTTCCAGCAACTCGTCGATGCCGACCCGGTCGGCCCGCCCGGTACTCACTGCCAGTCCTCGGGGCGCTCGACCTGTTCCAGCCGCAGCACCGCGCCCGTACGGCTGAAACGCCGGATCAGCGGCAGCGGCGGGTAATAGGCGTGGACCGAGACGGCGTGGTCGGTGGCCGACTCGTTCGTCACCTCGTGTACATGGTGCCGCCCGAACGCCCGGCCCCGACCCGCCTCGAGCACCCGCTCACGGTCGACGTCCTCGGTCAGTTCGAGCGTGCGCCAGCCGCCCGAAGGCAACCGGACGGAGAGCGAGCTCTCCTTCAGCGCGCCGCGCCCGGTGTGGAACGCGCCGATCGACTCGGCGTGGTCGTGCCAGCCGGTGCCGGTGCCCGGCGGCCACCCGATGAGCCACGCCTCGCTGCCGCCCGGCCCGTCCAGCCGCAGCCAGGTGCGGCCCTCCGGATCGAGCGGAAGGGAGCCGATCAGTTCGGCGTCCGCGGCGGTGCGGCGGACGAAGTCGAGAAGCTGCGCGGCGGTCGGCGCCGCGGCGCCGGCGGCGCGGCCGGCAGTACGTACGGAGACATGCTGGGACACGGGAAACCGTCCTGGTCCTGGAAGTCGCGGAGACCGCGTACGCGCGGGCAGGGAGAGCCGGCGCGGCATACGCGGAAAGGGGGAGGGCGAGTTCAGCAGGACGGTCGACACACGCAGCCCGCGTAGCGGAGCAGGTCCATATGGACCCTCCGCCACAGGCGCACGTCGGTGCCGTTCATGATCCGGAGTACACCATGGACGCCCATGACGGTCAATCGACGGTCACCGACAGGTGGAAAGGCAGCGGGAACGGCCGTCAGGGCGGCGTGGCTCAGCTCACATCCGCCGGCTGGTCGCGCCGCACGGCCGCCGGAGCTCCGCCCCGCACCGCGTCCGCCGCCGCGCGCAGCTCCTCCGGCCGCACCCCGGCGAGCGCCGCCGCCAGGTGCCCGTCGGGCCGCACCACCAGCACGGTGTGGGCGGCGGCCCCCGGATACGCCTCCGTGACCAGCAGTTCGCCGGGAACCGGCAGCGCCTCCACCGCCGCCACCAGCCGTGGCATCACACCCGCGGTCATCCAGTGCCGCCGGTCCCACACCCCCGTACCGGGCGCCACCAGCACCACCAGCAGCTTCCCCCGCGCCATCCGGTCCCGCAGCCGCACGGTCCTCCCGTCATCCGGCACGGTGACCCGTACGTCGGCGACCGGCGCACCCAGCGGCGTACCGACGCTCGCGTGCGCCTCGGCATAGGGGGGCGCGAGCGGGGAGTGCGGATACGAGGGAGGCGCACCCAGCGGCCCCCGCCCCACATGACCATCCGTCAGCAAAGCGTCGTGTCCGCCGCCCCGCAGATACGTCCGCAGCCCCCCGTCGCCCCGCAGCACCGGCAACGACTGGTCGGCGGCGCGTAGCCGCGCCGCGACCGCCGTGCGCCGCTCGGCCTGGTAGCTGTCCAGGAGCACCTCCGACGCGCCCTGGTGCCAGGCCAGTGCCAGTTTCCACGCCAGGTTGTCGGCGTCCCGCAACCCCTCGTCGAGCCCCTGCGTACCGAGCGCGCCCAGCAGATGGGCGGCGTCCCCGGCGAGGAAGGCCCGCTCCACGCGCCACCGCTTGGCGAGCCGGTGGTGCAGCGTGTAGACGCCGGTGTCGATCAGGTCGTACGCGGGTGTCTCCCCGCACCAGCCGGCCAGCGTCTCCCGGATCCGGGTCACGAGCGCGTCGGGCGTCACCAGGTCGCCACGCGGCGGCAGCAACCAGTCCAGCCGCCACCCGCCGTCCGGCAGCGGCCGTGCCGTGACCTCCTCGCCCACGCCCTGCCACGGCGGACGGCGGTGCAACAACCCCTCGTCGCCCCACGGAAGTTCGACGCGCAACGCGGCGACGGCGTGCCGTTCGACGGCGGTACGCCCCGGGAAGCGGACTCCGAGCAGCTTGCGCACGGTCGAGCGGGCACCGTCGCAGCCCACGAGGTAACTCCCGCGCCACCAGGTCGACTCGGGCCCACGGGTGTGCACGGTGACGCCGTCGGCGTCCTGCTCGACCGCGTCCAGACGGCTGTGCGTGACCACGCGCACCAGGCCCCGCCGCGGCAGCGCGGCGATGGCCTCCCGCAACCCGCGAGCGAGGGCGTGCTGGGGGATGTGCAGCGGCGAAACGGCGGCGTCCGCATCCGGCGGACCGGACTGGGCCGACTGGGCCGACTCCCCGGATCCCGCGGACCTCACAACTCCCACGGTTCCCGCCGTCCCCGCCGGCCCCGTGGCCTCCACAGGGGCCGAGAAGATGACGTGGCGTGTCTGCTGCTTGCGCCGCATCGACCGCCACCCGCTCCAGCGGGCCCCTTCGTCCCGCACGGTCGCGCACCCGAGCCCCTCCACGAACGCCGCCATGTCCGGGCGGAGCACGGCCGTCCGGGCGGCACGGGGCTCCTCCTTGCCCGGGCCCTCGTCCAGGACGACGGAGGGGACACCCTGCGCCGCCAGCGCCAGGGACAGCGCGAGCCCGACCGGGCCCGCGCCGGCCACGATCACCGGGTCCACGGCGTGACTCCCGAGGCCCGTACGGTCATGCGGTCAGCAGCGAGAACACCAGCGACAACACCAGCGGAAACGCCAGTGGCGACAGCAGCGGAACCAGCAAGGGGAAGTGCACGGGGGGCGGGGAGGGGAGCGGCGGAAGCTCGGGGCGCGATCACAGAACGTATGCAACCTACTGCACATGCTTGCGTCAAGCGACGGGCCAGCTGCACGGCGCCCGGCGCGCCGCACCCACCGAGCGCCTGCGCGGCGCGCCGCCGGGAAGGGGCCGCTGCGGACATACGGTGCGCGTGCTCCGCCGCACGTCCCGGTACGCCGATGGGCGGTGACGTCGCCGCCACCGCCCATGACCTGTTCGTGCGCCCGCGTGCGGAGCGGCGTCAGGCGCCGCCGCTGAGCCCGGCGTCGATCTTCTTGATGTCGACGACGGTTCCCGTGCTCTTCTTGCCCCGGCGGACCCGGCCCTCCAGCCAGCCGGCCAGGCTGGTCAGCGCGAAGTTGACCAGGATGAACATCAGCGCGACAACCGTGATGGTGGCGATGGTGTTGGCGCCGTAGTTCGCGGTGATCGGGCGGACCTGGAAGAGCAGTTCCCCGAGCCCGAGCAGGGCGCCGCCCAGGGCGGTGTCCTTGACGATCACGACCAGCTGGCTGACCAGCGCAGGGAGCATCGCCGTGACCGCCTGCGGCAGCAGCACGTACGTCATCGTCTGGCCCTTGCGCATGCCGATCGCCTTCGCCGCGTCGGTCTGGCCGTTCGGCAGGGAGAGGATGCCCGCGCGCACGATCTCGGCGATGACCGAGGCGTTGTAGAGGACGAGCCCCGTCACCACGGCGTACATCGGCCGGATCTCGGAGTCGATGTCGCTGAACTGAACGAACGCCTGGCTGGCGAACATCATCATCAGCAGCACCGGAATGGCGCGGAAGAACTCCACCACCGCCCCGACCGGCACCCGCACCCACGCGTGGTCGGAGAGCCGGGCGATGCCGAGCAGCGCGCCGAGCGGGAGTGCGATGACGACGGCGAAGGCGGCGGCCGTGAGCGTCTCGCCCAAGCCGGGGAGCAGGAACGTGGTCCACACCGCGGAGTCCGTGACGAACGGGCTCCACTTGTCCGCGGCGAGCTGGTTCTTCTCGGCCATCGTCGCCAGCACCCACCACCCGGCCAGGGCGAGGACGACGAGGAAGACGACGGTGTAGAGGATGTTGCGCCGCTTGGCCCCCGGTCCGGGGGCGTCGTACAGAACGGAAGTCATCGCTTCACCGCCACGCGCTTGGACACCCAGCCGAGGATCAGCCCGGTCGGGAGCGTGAGAACCACGAAGCCGAAGGCGAAGACGGCGAAGACTGCCAAGATCGCGTCGGATTCGTTCTCGATCATTTCCTTCATCAGCAGGGCGGCTTCCGCGACACCGATTGCGACCGCCACCGTGGTGTTCTTCGTCAGCGCGATCAGTACGTTCGCCAGCGGAGCGACGACCGAGCGGAAGGCCTGCGGGAGAATGATCAGGGTCAGCACCTGGATGAAGCTCAGCCCCAGGGCGCGCGCCGCCTCCGCCTGCCCCACGGGCACGGTGTTGATCCCCGAGCGCAGCGCCTCGCACACGAAGGTACCGGTGTAGGCGGTCAGGCCGAGGACGGCCAGCCGGAAGCCGATGTCCTTGAAGTCCTCGGCTCCGAGCGAGAATCCGAGGGTCTGGTTGAGCCCCAGCGAGCAGCCGATGATGATGAGCGTCAAAGGCGTGTTGCGGACGACGTTGACGTACACGGTGCCGAACGTCCGCATCAGCGGAACGGGGCTGACCCGCATACCGGCCAGCAGCGTTCCCCAGATCAGGGAACCTATCGCCGAGTAGAGGGTGAGCTGCACCGTCACCCAGAAGGCGCCGAGCAGGTCGTACTGCCCGGAATCAAGAAAATCGAACACGTTGACCCGCGATCTCTCCTGGTTGGATCGTGGCGCGCGCCGCCGGCCGCGGCCGGCGGCGCGTCACCTCTGCCTCAGCTGGTCTCGGCGATCTGCGGGGCGGGCTCGTGCTTGTAGTTCGCCGGGCCGAAGTTGGCCTTCACGAACTTGTCCCAGGAGCCGTCCGACTTCATCTTCTCGAGCGCCTTGTTGATCTTGCTCTGAAGGTCCTTGTCGCCCTTCTTGATACCGATGCCGTACCTCTCGTCGCTCAGCTTGAGACCGGCGAGCTTGAACTTGCCCTGGTGCTCCTTCTGCGCGGCGTAACCGGCGAGGATCGAGTCGTCGGTGGTCACGGCGTCAACGGCCTTGTTCTCCAGGCCGGTCAGGCACTCGGAGTAGCCGCCGTACTCCTGTGGGGTCGTCTTGGGGGCGAGCTTCTCCTTGACGTTCTGCGCCGAGGTGGAGCCGGTGACCGAGCAGAGCTTCTTGTTGTTGAGGTCCTCGGCCTTGGTGATGGAGTTGTCGTCGGCGCGGATCAGCAGGTCCTGGTGGGCGAGGAGGTACGGGCCGGCGAAGTCGACCACGGCCTTGCGCTTGTCGGTGATCGAGTAGCTGGCGACGACGAACTTCACGTCACCGTTTTTGATCAGGTTCTCGCGCTCGGCGCTGGGGGCCTGCTTCCAGACGATGTCCTTGGCGTCGTAGCCGAGCTCCTTGGCGACGTACGTGGCGACGTCGACGTCGAAGCCGGTGTACTTGCCGTCCGGCGTCTTCAGGCCGACGCCGGGCTGGTCGAACTTGATGCCGATGGTGATCTTGCCGCTACCGCTGCCCTTGTCGTCCTTGCCGCCGCCACACGCCGTGACGGCCAGGGAGAGGGTGAGGACCGTGGCGACGGCCGCGCCTGCCTTGCGGAGCTTCATGGTGAACATCCCTTGAGTCGTGGTTCGTTGGTCGTCAGTGGACGTCGGAGTCGTCACACGCCGTCCGGTCGTCGGTCGTCGCGTTTCCGGTTTCCGGTCGTCGGTCGTCCTGCAGTCGGTCGTCCGGTCTCCGGTCACCCGCTCGTCGGTCCGGCCCCGGCCGGTGCTCGGCCCTTCGGCCATCCGCCGTGCGTACGGCCGTCCGTCGGCCGGTCGGTCCGGTGGACCGGGTCCCCCGTCCCGGCCCGTCGGCCCGCCGGTACGTACGGTCGTCAGTGGTGAAGGATCTTCGACAGGAAGTCCTTGGCCCGGTCGCTGCGCGGGGCGCTGAAGAACTGCTCCGGCGACGCCTCTTCGACGATCCTGCCGTCCGCCATGAAGACGACACGGTTGGCGGCGGAGCGCGCGAAGCCCATCTCGTGGGTGACGACGACCATCGTCATCCCGTCGCGCGCCAGCTGCTGCATGACCTCCAGGACCTCGTTGATCATCTCCGGGTCGAGCGCCGAGGTCGGCTCGTCGAAGAGCATGACCTTCGGGTCCATCGCCAGCGCCCGGGCGATCGCCACGCGCTGCTGCTGGCCACCGGAGAGCTGCGCCGGGTACTTGTCGGCCTGCGAGCCGACGCCCACCCGGTCGAGCAGGCTCCGCGCCGTCTGCTCCGCGGTCTTCTTCTCCGCCTTGCGGACCTTGATCTGGCCCAGCATGACGTTCTCCAGCACGGTCTTGTGCGCGAAGAGGTTGAACGACTGGAAGACCATGCCCACGTCGGCCCGCAGCCGGGCGAGCTCCCTGCCCTCCTGCGGCAGCGGCTTGCCGTCGATGGTGATCGTGCCCGAGTCGATCGTCTCCAGGCGGTTGATGGTGCGGCACAGCGTGGACTTACCGGACCCGGACGGCCCGATGACGACCACGACCTCGCCACGGGCGATGGTCAGGTCGATGTCCTGGAGCACATGCAGCGCGCCGAAGTGCTTGTTGACGTTGCTCAGTACGACCAGGTCGCCCGCCGTCGGTACGGCGTCCTCCGCGCCCTTGGTCACTGACACTCGGCTCATCGGCTTCTTGCTCCGTCCTCCTCGGTTGGGAGGACACTAAGCACGCAGTGCGACCAGCGTCAGTACATCTGAGCTGAAATTGAGCATAACGATCCGGCCGCAACCGGACACTATGCGTGAAGGGGACGGCGATCCTGAGAACGGGTGCGTAACGGAACCCCGGTGTCACGGAAACGCTCTTGACTGGCATGGCACCATCGGCGTTCATGCCCTGGTAACCAACGCGCTCGCACCTTCGGAGGGGGGCCCATGAGACTGCTGCTTGTCGAGGACGACGACCACGTCGCCGCGGCCCTGTCCGCGGTCCTCAGGAAGCACGGCTTCGACGTCACGCACGCCCGCAACGGCGAGGAGGCCCTCCAGGCCGTCCTGCCCGCCGCGGGAGGCGCGAGCAGTGCCCGTGGCCCCTTCGACGTCATCCTCCTGGACCTCGGCCTGCCCGATCAGGACGGCTACCAGGTCTGCGGCAAGATCCGGAAGCTCACCGCCACCCCGGTCATCATGGTCACCGCACGGGCCGACGTCCGCTCCCGGATCCACGGGCTGAACCTCGGTGCCGACGACTACGTCGTCAAGCCCTACGACACGGGCGAGTTGCTCGCCCGCATCCACGCCGTCAGCCGGCGCTCCGTGAGCGGGCCGGCGGGCACGGGCACCAACACCGGCCAGGGCGCGAGCGGGGACAGCGGCGATACGCAGGCGGCGACCGCCGCCGCAGGCGCACCCCTGCGCCTCGGCTCCGTCACCATCGAACTGCCCACGCGCCGGGTCAGCGTGGACGGCACGGTGGTCCAGCTCACGCGCAAGGAGTTCGACCTCCTCGCCCTCCTCGCCCAGCGCCCCGGCGTCGTCTTCCGCCGGGAACAGATCATCAGCGAGGTCTGGCGCACCAGCTGGGAGGGGACCGGCCGCACCCTGGAGGTCCACGTGGCGTCCCTGCGCGCCAAGCTGCGCATGCCCGCCCTCATCGAGACCGTGCGCGGCGTCGGCTACCGCCTGGTCGCCCCGGCCGCGTAACCGCCTCCGCCGCCTGTGCGCACACGTCTCCTCCCCCTCCTCATCGTCCTCATGGCGGGCGTGCTGCTCGCGCTGGGCTTCCCGCTCGCCGCCAGCCTTGCCGCCGCGCGCCAGCAGACCGTCGTCGTCGACCGCATCGACGACACGGCACGCTTCGCGGCGCTCGCCCAGTTCGTCACCGAACGCGGCCTCGGCCTCGACGAGCGGAAGTCCACCCTGCAGGGGGAGCTCGACCGCTACCACGAGGTGTACGGGATCGAGGTGGGCGTCTTCTACCGCGACGGCACCGCCATGGCCCGCGCCCCCAAGCAGTGGGACATCCCCGCCGCGGGCGAACCGCGCCGCGCCTTCCGGGAGGCCCTGCTGGGCCGCCGCAGCCACGACCCGCCCCAGGTGTGGCCCTGGCAGCCGCACGCCCGGCTCGCGGTCGCCTCACCCGTCGTGCGCGACGGCGACGTCGTCGCCGTCGTGGTCACCGACTCGCCCACCGGCCAGCTGCGCTCCCTCACCCTGGACGGCTGGCTGCTGATCGCCGCGGGCGAGTCCGCCGCGATGCTGCTCGCGGTCGGTGCGGCCTTCCGCCTCACCGGATGGGTCCTGAAGCCCGTACGCGTGCTGGACGCGGCCACCCACGACATCGCGACCGGGCGGCTGAACTCCCGGGTCGCCGCGGCCGGCGGTCCGCCGGAACTGCGCCGCCTGGCCCGGTCGTTCAACGAGATGGCCGACAACGTCGAGGACGTCCTGGAGCAGCAGCGCGCCTTCGTCGCCGACGCCTCGCACCAACTGCGCAACCCGCTCTCCGCCCTCCTCCTGCGCATCGAGCTCCTCGCGCTGGAACTGCCCCCGGACAACGAGGAGATCGCCTCCGTACGCATGGAGGGCAAGCGACTCACCCAGGTCCTCGACGACCTGCTGGACCTGGCCCTCGCCGAGCACGCCTCGGCGGACCTTCGGCTGACCGACATCGGCGAACTGACCGCCGAGCGGATCGCCGCCTGGCGGCCCCTCGCCGACGAGAAGGGCGTACGCCTGACCGGAACCACGGCGGCCGTCACCGCCTGGGCCGACCCGGTGGCGCTCTCCAGCGCCCTCGACGCCGTGATCGACAACGCCCTGAAGTTCACCCCCGCGGGCCAGGAGGTCACCGTGGCCGTCGCCGCCGACGGCGAGACCTCCACGATCGTGGTCTCGGACCGCGGCCCGGGGCTCACCGACGAGGAACTGGCCCGTATCGGCGACCGGTTCTGGCGCAGCAACCGCCACCAGAACATCAAGGGCTCCGGCCTCGGCCTGTCCATTTCGCGCGCCCTGCTCGCGGCGGGCGGCGGCTCGATCTCGTACGCCCACCACGAGCCGCACGGTCTGCGCGTCACGGTCACCGTCCCGCGCACCGAGCCGCACTGACGCGGCGTACACCCGGGCGCCGAACGGCCGCACCGGCGTCGCGCTGCCCGCGGCCGCTACGGCTTGACCGAGCGGTAGTAGCGCCGCGCCCCCTCGTGCAGCGGCAGCGGGTCCGTGAAGATCGCCGTCCGCAGGTCCACCAGCTGCGCCGGGTGCACCTGCCGCCCGATGCGGTCGCGGCTCCTGATCACCGTACGCGTGAAGGCCTCCGTCAGCGCCGCATCCGCCCGGTCCGTGGTGACGAGCAGGTTGGCCACCGCGACCGTCGCGACCGGCTGGCCCTCCTGGGCGAGGGCGTACGCGTCGGCCGGCACCACGGCCGACCGGTAGTACCGGCTGGTGCCGCCGCCCTCGTGGACGCGGTTCACCAGATCGTCCTCCAGCGGCACGAGCCGGATGGGGAACTGCTCCGACAGCCTCTGGACGGCGCTGGTGGGCAGACCTCCCGACCAGAAGAAGGCGTCCAGCCGGTCCCTCTTCAGCAGCTCCGGCATGGTGTCGATGCCGGCCGGCACCGGCGTGATGTCCTTCGCGGCGTCCAGCCCGGCGGCTGTCAGCAGCCGGTTGGCGATCAGCCGCACGCCCGAACCCTCCTGGCCCACCCCGACCCGCAGGCCGCGCAGATCGCGCGTGGTGCGCACCTTCGAGCCCCTCGGCACGATCAGCTGCACGTAGTCGTCGTACAGGCGCGCACAGCCGCGCAGGTCGTACGCGCCGGGCAGGCTGTCCCGGATGTACGTCGCCACCGCGTCGGCCGTCGCGATGGTGAAGTCGGCCTCCCCGGAGGCCAGCCGCGCGAGGTTCTGCCCGGAGCCCTCGCTGTTGCGCAGGCTGATCGCCACCTGCGGGACCTCACGGCCGAGGGCCTCCTCCAGCAGCTCCCCGTAGCGTTGGTACACGCCGGTCGGGACGCCCGTGCTGAAGGTGACCCTTCCACGCGGTGAGGGCTCCGCGCTGGGCCACACCCACCACAGGAGCAGCCCGAGCACCACGAGAGCGGCGGCCGACGCCCGGAGGGCGCGGCGGCGGCTGAGGCGGGACAGGGCCGGGAACATGGGCGCGATCCTGCCACCTCCCTCCCCGCGCTGGCCAGGCCCGCCGCCTCCGTCCGCGCGCTGACCGGCCCGCCTCGCTCCACCCGCTGACCGGGCGCGCCGTCCGTCGGTGCCTGCCGGGGGTCAGGGGCGCACGGCCGTGGTGATGCTGTACCGCCAGGTCTCCTGGTGGCGGTACAGCTCCACCCCGCTCATGGCGTTGACCAGCAGCTCGCCGCGTCCCACGCTCCGGGCCACCGCGTAGGGCACCCGCCCGAGCAGGGAGAAGGCGCGCAGCATGGGCAGGACGTGGGCGGTGACGTCCGCGACGGACTCCACCTCGAAGCCCGCCCCGCCCAGAAGCTGCCCCAGACGGCCATGGGGCAGCATCAGCATCCCGGGCATGGCGGCGAGCTCGCAGACGTCCGTCAGCACGGACTCCGCTTCCGGAGTGAGCTCCGCGCTCGGGGTCCGGGAGTACTCGAACATCACCAGTCGCCCCCGGGGGCGTACGACCCGGAAGAACTCCGACAGCGCGCGCCCCGGGTCTGCGGAGTGCACGAAGGACTCCATGGTGTAGAGCCCGTCGAAGGAGCCGTCCGCGAACGGCAGGGCGTGATAGTCGCCCACCAGGAAGCGGGTCGCGCGCGCCGCCCCGGGCGTCTGCGCGCTCCTGCGGCGGGCGAGGGCGATGTCGGACTCGATGCCGTCGATCCCCGTGACGTGGACACCGCTCCGGGCGGCGACGGTACGCGCGACATCACCGACCCCGCAGCCGGCGTCGAGGACCGGCGAACCGGCGGGCAGGGCCAGCTTCCGGGCCGCGATGGTCTCCATCCGGCGCATCGACGCGGCGAAGGCCCACGGCGACTGGCCGGGCTCGTACCATCCGAAGTGCCGCGTCCGCCCCAGCAGCATCGCGTATCCCCACCGGGAGCCGAAGCGCTGGTAGTAGGGGAGCACGGACTGCCGGTAGAACCTCGTGGCCGCCGGGCCGGCCGTGACCCCCGTCGGTGTTCCTCGCGAGCCCGTCCGCTTCTCCGAGGCATTCCCCGAGCCGTTTCCCATGGCCGTCCCTCCGTCGCTCGTGCGGCGGCCCGATGGTCCACCGGGTCCGGCCGGTGCGGCTGCCGGACGCGCCCGGCGAGGGAAGTCATGCCCCTCACACGGCCCAGTGAGTCGCGCCCGCGGGCGACCGGGTGGGCGAATCCGTGCCCTCCGGCCCTCCGGCCCTCCGGCTCTCCCGGTCGACGCCCTCGCGCCGCTCGACGGGCAGCGTGCGAAGCCCGCCCGGCCCGCCCAACCGGGTCAGCCCGCTCAGGTGGGGCGCGATGATCCCGACGGCTCGGGCTCAGGCCCCGGCAGCGACGTCGGCTCCGTCCGCGCCGGCCGCGGAACCGGCCGTGACGTCCTGAACGGCAGCCACCAGTTGGCCCGCCCGAGCAGCGCCATCAGAGCGGGCGCCAGGAGCAGCCGGATCAGCGTGGCGTCGACGAACACCGCCACGGCCAGGCTCACGCCCACCACCTTCAGCAGGAGCAGCCCGGAAGCCGCCAGGGCCGACGTGACCACGACGACGACCGCGGCGGAGGCGCTGAACAACCCGGCGGTGTGCTGGACGGCCCGCGCGACGGCCTGCCGGGTGGACGCGCCCGCCGCGTGCTCCTCCACCGTCCGGGCCAGCAGCAGCACCTCGTAGTCCATCGACAGCCGGTAGGCCCGTGACTCCCCGCGGCATGCTCGGCAAACCCCCGGAACCTCTACTCGGACGGCGGAAAACGGGCGACGGGGCCAGTGGACGCCGTCCGCCGCCCACCCCGGCCCGGCCGGTGTGGGGCCATCACGCGCGTCGGCACCCGGAGTGCGGAGACCCCTGGCGGCCCGGGAACGGAAACCCGGGCGCCTGGGCCGTAGCCGCACACCGTCCGGCCCCCACAGGGCAGGGACCGAAGGCATGGGCGGACCGTAGACTGTCTCACCGGCCGTTCTGCCGGAACGCGCCCCGCGTACCCGTCCACCGTCTCGTCTGGATAGTTGTTGATCATGACCGAACTCCCACGTACTTACGAGGTCCGGACGTACGGCTGCCAGATGAACGTCCACGACTCCGAGCGCCTCTCCGGGCTGCTGGAGGACGCGGGCTACGTGCGCGCCCCGGAGGGCGCCGACGGCGACGCCGACGTGGTGGTCTTCAACACCTGCGCGGTGCGGGAGAACGCCGACAACAAGCTCTACGGCAACCTCGGGCGCCTGGCGCCCAGGAAGACCCAGCGGCCCGGCATGCAGATCGCCGTCGGCGGCTGCCTGGCGCAGAAGGACCGCGACACCATCGTGAAGAAGGCGCCGTGGGTCGACGTCGTCTTCGGTACGCACAACATCGGCAAGCTGCCGGTGCTCCTGGAGCGCGCCCGCGTCCAGGAGGAGGCGCAGGTCGAGATCGCCGAGTCGCTGGAGGCGTTCCCCTCCACACTGCCGACCCGGCGCGAGTCCGCGTACGCCGCGTGGGTGTCCATCTCCGTCGGCTGCAACAACACCTGCACGTTCTGCATCGTCCCGGCCCTGCGCGGCAAGGAGAAGGACCGCCGCCCCGGCGACATCCTCGCCGAGATCGAGGCACTGGTCGACGAGGGCGTCTCGGAGATCACCCTGCTCGGCCAGAACGTGAACGCGTACGGCTCCGACATCGGCGACCGCGAGGCGTTCTCGAAGCTGCTGCGCGCCTGCGGGAAGATCGAGGGCCTGGAGCGCGTCCGCTTCACCTCCCCGCACCCCCGCGACTTCACGGACGACGTGATCGCCGCGATGGCCGAGACGCCGAACGTGATGCCGCAGCTGCACATGCCGCTCCAGTCCGGCTCGGACACGGTCCTGAAGGCGATGCGCCGTTCGTACCGCCAGGACCGCTACCTCGGCATCATCGAGAAGGTCCGCGCGGCCATCCCGCACGCCGCCATCTCCACCGACATCATCGTGGGCTTCCCCGGTGAGACGGAGGAGGACTTCGAGCAGACCCTGCACGTGGTGCGCGAGGCCCGCTTCGCGCAGGCCTTCACCTTCCAGTACTCCAAGCGCCCCGGCACGCCCGCCGCCGAGATGGAGAACCAGATCCCCAAGGAGGTCGTGCAGGCCCGCTACGAGCGCCTGGTCGCCCTCCAGGAGGAGATCTCCTGGGAGGAGAACAAGAAGCAGGTCGGCCGGACCCTGGAGGTCATGGTCGCCGAGGGCGAGGGCCGCAAGGACGGCGCGACCCACCGGTTGTCGGGCCGCGCCCCCGACAATCGCCTGGTGCACTTCACCAAGCCCGACCAGGAGGTGCGCCCGGGTGACGTGGTGACGGTCGGCATCACCTACGCCGCCCCGCACCACCTGCTGGCGGAGGGCCCGACGACGCGGGTACGGCGGACCCGCGCGGGTGACGCCTGGGAGAAGCGCAACGCCACCGAGGCGGCGAAGCCCGCGGGGGTGATGCTGGGCCTGCCGCAGGTCGGCGCCCCGGCGCCGCTGCCGCCGGTCACCGGAGGCTGCGCGGTCGGCTGACCCCGGCACAGAGGCCACCGGTTACGCTGCGGATCATGCTTGTCGCCGCAGCCGTGTGCCCCTGCCCCCCGCTTCTCGTGCCCGACGTCGCCGCCGGTGCCGCACCCGAACTGGACGCGGCGCGCACGGCCTGCTCCGACGCGCTGGCGGTGCTCGCCGCCTCGCGCCCGGACCGGCTGTTCGTGGTCGGCCCGGACGGCGGGGACGTGTGCGAGCGGTACGCCGCGGGCTCGGCCGGCGACTTCCGGGGCTTCGGCGTGGACCTCCACGTACGCCTCGGCGCGGGCCACGCCGACTCCGACGCCGCCAAGGCCGCCGATGCCGGTGACCGTCCACTGCCCGCCTCGCTCGCCGTCGGGGCCTGGCTGCTCGGGCGTACCGGCTGGGCCGACGGCCCGGTCGAGGGCCTGGCCGTGGGCGAGCGTCTCGCGCCCGCCCGCTGCGCCGGGGCAGGCCGTGAGCTGGCGGCGCGGGCCGGCCGGGTCGCGCTCCTGGTGATGGGCGACGGCAGCGCGTGCCGCTCGCTCAAGGCGCCCGGCTACCTCGACGAGCGCGCGGCCGGCTTCGATGAACGGGCCACCCGGGCGCTGGCGGCTGCGGACACCGCTGCCCTCGCGGCGCTGGACGAACACCTGGCGCACGAGCTGAAGGTCGCCGGCCGGGCCCCCTGGCAGGTGCTGGCGGGCGCCGCCGAGGGCGCCGGACTGGAGGGCCGCCTGCTGTACGAGGACGCCCCGTACGGCGTCGGCTATGCCGTCGCCACCTGGTCCTGAACCGCGCACACCCGCCGCGCGGCGCAACGGCGGACGGCCGCGAAGCCATCATCGTGCTTCGCGGCCGTCCGGCGCGCGGCCTCCCCCCGCCCCGGACACCCTCGCACCCAGCTCCACCGATCGGAAGAGCGGCGGG
>NZ_JBEXQK010000045.1:0-54255 GCF_040612535.1 Streptomyces sp. NPDC006368 | reverse complement strand
TTTACACCCCTAATCCTACCCTTTTCCCCCCCTCTCGGGACTTCCGTTTTGGGGTGTGTCCCCCGTTTCGCGGGCGTGGGCGGGGCCCCGAACCCGCGCCGACGATCCCCCCGTGGCGAGCACCGCATCAGCTCCTGGGACCGGCGTCGCCGGGCGCGGAGCCGTAACCCGGCACTCCTGCCGCGCGGGCCAGTTCGAGGTCGAGCGCCTCGCGGCGGATGCGCTGGTCCACGTAGAGGAGGACGGCGACGCCGGAGGAGATCGGGTACGTGATCGAGGAGGCGACCACCGCGCCGATGCCCGTGATGATGAGGAAGGGCCAGCCGAACTCCGGGGGCGTGCCGGTGAGCAGGCCGCTGAAGCCCTCGCCGTCGACCGCCAGCGCGATGATGCCGAACGGAATCGCGATGATCATCGTGACCAGCATGGTGAGCAGCAGCGTCAGCGCCGTGATGCCGAAGATCCGCCACCAGGCGCCCCGGACCAGTTTGGCGGAGCGGCGCAGGGAGGGGATGACGCCCTGCCGCTCCAGCATCAGCGCGGGGGACGAGAGGGCGAAGCGGATCATCAGCCAGACGATGACCAGCAGGGCCGCGAGGCCGCCGAGAACGGCCAGGAGGACGCCGATTTCCGAGCCGATGAGCAGACCGGGAAGGAGGCCCACGAACATGATGGCGGAGCTCATCAGCGGCAGCAGCAGCGTCAGCCCGAGGAGTTGGGGCAGCCGGGGCTTGGCTTCGCGCCACGCGTCGCCGAGGGTCACGGGACGGCCCAGGACCGAGCGACTGATCACGACGGTGAGCAGCGCGGCGGTGATGACCGTGCCGATGAGCGTGATGAGCATCGTGGGGGCCAGGCCGATGAGGCTCGCCTGGAGGGACTCGACGGACTGCCTCAGGGCTTCCGACGGGCTCGCGTTTGCGTCGACCTCGGGCGGGGCGGGCACGAGATAGCGCTGGACGAGCACGTCACCGATCTGGGTGAGGACGGAGACCGTGATGGTGATGCTCAGCACCGTGCGCCAGTGCGCGCGCAAGGTGGAGACCGCGCCGTCGAGGATCTCGCCGACACCGAGGGGACGCAGCGGGATCACGCCGGGCTTGGCGGCCGGAGGCCGGCCCCAGCCGCCCTGGTGCTGCCCTCCGCCCCATCCCGGCGCGGGGGGCGGGACCGGGCCCGTCGGACCGGTCGGCCCGGGCGGGGTCGGCGGGGACCACTGGGCGGCGGGCGGCTGCTCCTTGGACCACTTGGACGCGGCACCGGACCCGTCGGCGGGCTCGGCGGGCCGCGGGACGCCGGCGCCCTGGCCCTCGGAGGGGGCGGATCCGGGCGAGGCCCAGCCCGGAGTGTCGTTCACGGTCGTCCACCTCGTGCATTCGTCGCGGGACCGGCTCGTCGAGCCGGCTCGGGCACGGTGCCGGGCCGCTCGGCGGGGCGGCAGGTTGGCAGCCATCGTGCCACGCGCCGCCCGCCAACGGACCGGGGCCCGTACCTCATCGCCACCTTCATTGTCCGTGCTTCACCGTGCAGACTGGGCGGATGGCTGATCAGTACGCACAAATGCCCTCCCGGCCCGAGCCGTCCGCGCTGCCCTCACTGCGGTGGGCAGAGCCCCCCGAGGGGCCGGTGGTGGTGCTCCTCGATCAGACGCGGCTGCCCGCCGAGGAGGTCGAACTCGTCTGTACGGATGTGCCGGCGCTGGTCCGGGCGATACAGACACTCGCCGTACGGGGTGCGCCGCTGCTGGGCATCGCCGGTGCCTACGGAGTGGCGCTGGCCGCGGCACGCGGCTACGACGTGGAGGAGGCGGCCGAGAACCTGGCGGGGGCGCGGCCCACCGCGGTGAACCTGGGGTACGGGGTCCGGCGGGTGGCCGGCGCGTACCGGGCGGCGGAGGCCAAGGGCGCCGACCGTGAGGCGGCGGCGGAGGCGGCGCTGGCGGAGGCCCGGGCACTGCACCGGGAGGACGCCGAGGCCAGCGCGCGGATGGCCAGGCAGGGGCTGGCGCTGCTCGACGAGCTGCTGCCGGGCGGTGGCCACCGGATCCTGACGCACTGCAACACCGGGGCGCTCGTGTCGGGGGGCGAGGGCACCGCGTTCGCCGTGGCGCTGGAGGCGCACCGGGCGGGGCGGCTGCGGCGGCTGTGGGTGGACGAGACGCGGCCGCTGTTGCAGGGCTCGCGCCTCACCGCGTACGAGGCGGCGCGGCACGGGCTGGCGTACACGCTGCTCACCGACAACGCGGCGGGGTCGCTGTTCGCGGCGGGAGAGGTGGATGCCGTACTCATCGGGGCGGACCGGATCGCCGCCGACGGCTCGGTGGCCAACAAGGTGGGAAGCTATCCCCTCGCGGTTCTGGCGAAGTACCACCACGTGCCGTTCATCGTGGTAGCGCCGGTCACGACCATCGACCTCGATACCCCGGACGGGGCGTCGATCGAGGTGGAGCAGCGGTCGGGACAGGAGGTGACGGAGCTCACCGCGCCGCCTCAGGTGGCGGTCGCGGGCCTGGGTCAGGGCGGCGGACTACCGGTCGCGCCGCTCGGAACGCAGGCGTACAACCCGGCGTTCGATGTCACGCCGCCGGAGCTGGTGACGGCGATCGTCACCGAAGCGGGGGCCGTGTCACCGGTCACCGGAGGAGGAATTGCCGAGCTGTGTGCCAGGTCACGCCAGGTAACGATTAGCTAATGGGATGATGTCGATTATGAAGGGACGCGTCCTTGTCGTCGACGACGACACCGCACTGGCCGAGATGCTCGGGATTGTGCTGCGTGGTGAAGGTTTCGAGCCGTCGTTCGTAGCGGACGGCGACAAGGCCCTTGCCGTATTTCGTGAGGTCAAGCCGGATCTTGTCCTGCTCGACCTCATGCTGCCCGGCCGGGACGGTATCGAGGTGTGCCGACTGATCAGGGCCGAGTCCGGTGTGCCGATCGTGATGCTCACCGCCAAGAGCGACACCGTCGATGTGGTGGTCGGGCTGGAGTCCGGTGCCGATGACTACATCGTCAAGCCGTTCAAGCCCAAGGAGCTGGTGGCCCGTATCCGGGCGCGGCTGCGGAGGTCGGAGGAGCCCGCGCCGGAGCAGCTCACCATCGGTGACCTCGTCATCGACGTGGCGGGCCACTCGGTGAAGCGGGACGGGCAGTCCATCGCGCTCACGCCGCTCGAGTTCGACCTGCTGGTCGCCCTGGCGCGCAAGCCGTGGCAGGTGTTCACCCGTGAGGTGCTGCTGGAGCAGGTCTGGGGCTACCGCCACGCCGCGGACACGCGGCTGGTGAATGTGCATGTGCAGCGGCTGCGCTCCAAGGTCGAGAAGGACCCGGAGCGGCCGGAGATCGTGGTGACCGTCCGTGGTGTCGGTTACAAGGCCGGACCGAGCTGACATGTCCCGCGGCGGCGCTGCTCCGAAGCCCGGGAACCCGGGAGTCCGTGCGGGGCGGGCTGCCGGCCAGGGGCGTGGGCCCTCGCGCGTCGGCCGGCTGTTCCAGGGCGGCCGGCTGCTCCAGGACGGGGCGCCGGGCGGTCCGGTGCTCCGGCTCCTGGTGCGTTGGGTGCGCCGTCCGCTGCTGCCCGCCGTACGCCTGTGGCGGCGCAACCTCCAGCTGCGGGTGGTCGCCGGCACGCTGCTGATGTCACTCGGTGTGGTCCTGGTGCTCGGCATCGTCGTCATCGGGCAGATGCGCAACGGCCTGCTGGACGCCAAGGAGAAAGCGGCGCAGAGCCAGGCCTCCGGTGGCTTTTCGGCGGCGCAGGACCAGGCCAGCGCGCCGCCGGGCGGGCAGGTCGGCAGCGGGGCGGGCGGTGGAAGCGGTTCGTCGCTGAACTGGCGCTCCGACCTGGTCGTACAGCTCGCCAGTGGCGGGCAGAGCGCCTTCAACGTGGTGGCGCTGAGCTCCGACTCGGAAGGCATGGCGCCCAGCCGTGGCGCCCGTGCGTCCGGGGGCGTCGAGCCGGCGACGAGCATTCCGGCCGCGTTGCGCGAATCGGTCGCCCAGGGGACGGGGACGTTCCAGACGTACACCCGGATCCATTACACCGACGGGCAGGGATCCGAGGCGGGGCTCGTCATCGGCAAGCGGCTCAATGACGTCGAGGGCAATCCGTACGAGCTGTACTACCTCTTCCCGCTGACGCAGGAGGAGGACTCGCTCGCCCTGGTCAAGACGACACTGGCGACGGCCGGGCTGTTCGTGGTGGTGCTGCTGGGCGCCATCGCGTGGCTGGTGGTGCGGCAGGTCGTGACGCCGGTACGGATGGCGGCGGGCATCGCCGAGCGGTTGTCGGCGGGCCGGCTGCAGGAGCGGATGAAGGTCACCGGCGAGGACGACATCGCACGGCTCGGGGAGGCCTTCAACAAGATGGCGCAGAACCTCCAGCACAAGATCCAGCAGCTGGAGGACCTGTCGCGGATGCAGCGGCGCTTCGTCTCGGACGTCTCGCACGAGCTGCGGACGCCGCTGACGACCGTCCGGATGGCCGCCGACGTCATTCATGAGGCGCGCCAGGACTTCGACCCGGTGACGGCGCGTTCGGCGGAGCTGCTGGGGGACCAGCTGGACCGGTTCGAGTCGCTGCTGTCCGACTTGCTGGAGATCAGCCGGTTCGACGCCGGGGCGGCGGCCCTGGAGGCGGAGCCGATAGACCTGCGGCAGGTCGTGCGCCGGGTGATCGACGGTGCGGAGCCGCTCGCCGAGCGCAAGGGCAGCCGGATTCGTGTCGTCGGCGACGAGCAGCCGGTGGTCGCCGAGGCGGACCCGCGGCGCGTGGAGCGCGTTCTGCGGAACCTGGTCGTCAACGCCGTCGAGCACGGCGAGGGCCGCGACGTGATCGTGCGGATGGCCGCCGCCGGTGGCGCGGTGGCGATCGCGGTGCGCGACTACGGCGTGGGGCTCAAGCCGGGGGAGGCGACGCGGGTGTTCAACCGGTTCTGGCGGGCCGACCCGGCCCGGGCCAGGACGACCGGCGGTACGGGGCTCGGCCTGTCGATCGCCGTCGAGGACGCCCGGCTGCACGGCGGCTGGCTCCAGGCATGGGGCGAGCCGAGCGGCGGCTCGCAGTTCCGGCTGACGCTGCCGCGTACGGCGGACGAGCCGCTGCGCGGTTCCCCGATCCCCCTGGAGCCCGAGGACTCCCGGCGCAACCGGGAGCAGGCCGCCGAGGGACAGAGCGGTACGCATCCGATACCCGCGCCCGGGCGGACGGGCACGGACCGCCCGGCGCTGCCGGGGGCGGCGATGCCACCCCGCCAGGCGCAGCCGTCCGCGGACCCCACGGCCCTGCCGGGCAGCGGTTCCCGCGTGGTGGCACGGGATGCGGAGGGGGCCCGGGGGCGGGGTCCGGACAGGGATACGGAGCGGGAGGGCATGACTCGTGGGCGCTGAGCGTCGTCGGTACGAGCGGGGACGTACGGCGCGGGGGTCCGCGCTGCTGGGGTGCGCCGCGCTGGTGGCCGGGTGCGCGTCGATGCCGGACAGCGGTGATGTGTCCGCGGTGAAGGCGTCCAAGCCGGGCGACTCGCAGGTACGGGTGTATCCGGTGACGCCCAGGGAGAACGCCGCGCCCGGGGAGATCGTCGACGGCTTCCTGGAGGCCATGACCGGTGACGACCCGGGCTTCGCCACGGCCCGGAAGTACCTGACCAAGCAGGCGGCGCGCAGCTGGAAGCCGGAGGAGCGCACCACCGTGCTCACCGCCGCGCCCTATCGCAGGCAGCCCGACGAGCGCACCGCGAACGGGGATACGGCCGGCCTGGTCTACCCGCTGTACGGGCAGCAGATCGCGACGGTGGACAGCCGCCAGGCCTATCAGCCCGTGGCTCCGACCGAGTACGCCGGCACGATCCATCTGGTGCAGGTCAACGACGCGGACGGCAAGGGCAAGGAGTGGCGTATCGACAGTCTGCCGCCGGGGCTGGTGCTCAGCGAGTCGGACTTCCAGCGCAACTACCGTTCGGTCAACACGTACTACTTCGCGTCGGGGCGGAACCGGGTCGTGGCCGACCCGGTGTACATCCGGCAGCGGCAGGATCCGGTGACGCGGATGGATCCGGTCGCACAGACCGTCAAGGCGCTGCTCGAAGGGCCGACGAACTGGCTGAAGCCGGTGGTGGATTCACGTTTTCCGAGCGGTACGACGCTGAAGGAGGACGTGAAGTCGCTGACGCCCGACGACCAGAACACGCTGAAGGTGCCGCTGAGCAAAAAGGCCGACAACGTCGGTCAGGAGCAGTGCCGGAAGATGGCGGCCCAATTGCTTTTCACGGTCGGGGATTTGGCGTCCACCAGGGTCGAGCAGGTGGAGTTGCAGCGGTCGGACGGTTCACGGCTGTGTGCCCTGGGCGAGAGCCAGAAGGGCAATTTCATGCCCGATCCGACCGTCGGCACGGAAAATCCGTACTTCATCGACGCGAGCGGGCAATTGGCGGAGCTGGAAGTCGCGGCGAAGGACGTGGAAGGGCCGCGCCAGGTCCCCGGGCCGTTCGGGAACGGCGCGGTGAAGCTCGGTTCCGTCGCGGTCGCGCGGGACGAGCGGTATGCGGCCGGAGTGTCGCAGGACGGCAAGGACCTGCGGGTGGCGTCGATCATCTCGGACGCCGAGCTGCCCGAGCCGGTCGTGAGCAGTCGCGGCCCGGGGCCCCAGCAGCGGCTGTCCGCGCCGAGCTGGGACGGGCGCGGTGACCTCTGGGTGGCCGACCGCAACCCGGCGAGCCCCCAGCTGCTGCTGGTGCCGGGTGGCTCCGGGGCGCCGCTGCCCGTGACGGCGCCGTGGCTCAGCGGTGGAGTGGTGATCCAGGAGCTGCGGATCTCCGAGGACGGCGTACGCATCGCCCTGCTCCTGAAGAAGGGCGACCGGACGACCCTGCACATCGGACGGGTGCAGAGGCAGGGCTCGGGCGCCCAGCAGACCGTCGCCGTGGTGGACCTGCAGTCCGTCGCGCCGCGCATGGAGTCGATGACCTCGGTGTCGTGGGCCGGGCCGAGCCGGCTGGTGGTGCTCGGCAAACTGGCCGGTGGCGTGCAGCAGGTGCGCTACATCCAGACGGACGGCTCCACCTCGGCGGGCGGGATCCCCGGACTCAACCAGGTGAAGGCGGTCGCGGCGGCCAACGACGAGCGGGTTCCGCTGGTGGCGGCCTCCGCCGACGACGGCATCGTGCGGCTGCAGCCGGGCGGTAACTGGCAGCCGATGGCCGAGAAGGGCACGTCCCCGGTCTACCCCGGCTAGCGGCGCCCCGCCGGGCGTCGGGTTCCTCTTCGGACGCCGTGCCGCCGGAGTTTTCCACAGGACTGGCGAGGTTCTGGGAGGGGCGCCACAGTAGTGCCCATGCGGGGATGGTGGCGGGAGATCGCCGGGCTCGTCCTGCCCGTCGCCTGCGGTGGCTGCGGCCGTCCCCGTACACCGCTGTGCGACGCGTGCGGGCGGGCCCTGTACGGGGAGCGCCCCCGGCGGGTCAGGCCGCTCCCGGAGCCGGCCGGGCTGCCGGTGGTGCACGCCGCCGCCCCGTACGCGGACGCCGTACGGGCGGTGCTGCTGGGGCACAAGGAGCGCGGGGTGCTGGGGCTGGCCGGGCCCCTGGGCGTCGCGCTGGCAGGCGCCGTCAGGGCCGCTGCGGCGCCGTCTGCGGGCACCGGAGCCGGGCCGCTGCTCCTCGTACCGGTGCCGTCGTCGCGGCGCGCGGTGCGGGCGCGTGGCCACGACGCGACACGGCGCGTCGCGGCGGCGGCGGCCGTGGAGCTACGGCGTACGGGGACGGCGGCGCGGGCCCTGCCGGTGCTGCGCCAGCGGCGGCCCGTGTCCGACCAGGCGGGCCTGGACGCCCGGCAGCGACTGGACAACATGACCGGAGCACTGGAGGTGAGGACGGGCGCCGACCGGGCCATGGCGGGCGGCCGGGTCGTACTCGTCGACGATGTGATGACGACCGGCGCTTCGCTCGTCGAGGCCGCGCGGGCCGTCCCCGCCCACGTGGCCGCCGCGGTCGTCGCCGCGCCCCCGCTGTCGTTCGCATGAAGTGGAACTGACGGGCAACACGCTTCGTTGCCATCGGTGACGGAGAAAACCACCTGATCGGACGTACGTGCTGGTAGCGGGTGCCGACATCCCTCCGAGCGAGCTATGTTCGGGTTGTGAGGAATGGCGAAAGCCGCGCCACACCGAATGCACGGCCATGGATCCGGACGTTTTCCGGAGCCCGGTCAGGACAGAGAAGTTGGTGGGGTGGGGATCTTGTCCACTGGGGAGGAGGAGGTGAAAGTCGCCAAGTCCGAGACTCCGGTGCTCACCGGGGTCTGGTGCAAAAGGGAGAAGCTCGCCGGTCAGTGAGCCGGCGGAGCGATCCGGGAACGGAGTTCTGCGTGGACATCGTCGTCAAGGGCCGCAAGACCGAGGTGCCCGAGCGGTTCCGCAAGCACGTGGCCGAGAAGCTGAAGCTGGAGAAGATCCAGAAGCTCGACAGCAAGGTGATCAGCCTCGACGTCGAGGTGTCCAAGGAGCACAACCCGCGGCAGGCCGACCGGTCCGACCGCGTGGAGATCACCCTCCACTCCCGAGGCCCGGTGATCCGGGCGGAAGCAGCGGCCGGCGACCCGTACGCAGCGCTCGACCTCGCGACGAGCAAGCTGGAGGCGCGGCTGCGCAAGCAGCACGACAAGCGGTACACCCGGCGGGGTCAGGGACGGTTGTCCGCGGCGGAGGTGGCCGACGCCGTTCCGGGCGTCGCCCGGCTGAACGGAAACGGCGCCCTCGCGACCGACGAGTCGTCCGACGATATTCCGACTACGAGGATGGGCTCCCTCGAAGTGCGCGGCGAAGGGCCTCTGGTGGTGCGCGAGAAGGTGCACACGGCGGCCCCGATGACGCTCGACCAGGCGCTCTATGAAATGGAGCTGGTCGGGCATGACTTCTATCTGTTCGTCGACTCCGAAACCAAGCAGCCCAGCGTGGTCTACCGTCGGCACGCCTACGACTACGGCGTCATTCATCTGGAGACCGACCCGTTGGCCGGCTCCGAGGCAGGCGGAGCCGGTGGAGCGCTCGGCGGCTGACGGCAGCTGAGCCCCGTCCCCGATGGTGCCCCTGGAGAGCGCCCCCCGCGCCCCCCAGGGGCACCACCGTGCGACCGAGGAGCACCGAAGCGCCGCCCGGGCATGAAATCATGGCGTCCTGCGTCAACCCGTGCTCGACGACCTGCGGTTGGCGCACCGAACAGGACCTCAGGCCAGGCCTTCAGGGGGAGGAACGATGGCGGACAGCTTCGGCCCGGTGCATCATCGGGGCGGCTCCGACGCCCCGGTGGGCGGGGCGGATCTCGGGCGCGACCCGGGCGCCGACATGGACGGCGGCGCGTCGGCGTATCGCAAGGAGCCCATCAGGGTCCTGGTGGTGGATGACCACGCGCTCTTCCGGCGGGGGCTGGAGATCGTCCTCGCCCAGGAGGAGGACATCCAGGTGGTGGGCGAGGCGGGCGACGGCGCGGAAGCCGTCGACAAGGCCGCCGACCTGCTGCCCGACATCGTCCTGATGGACGTCCGGATGCCCAAGCGGGGCGGTATCGAGGCCTGCACCTCCATCAAGGAGGTCGCGCCCAGCGCGAAGATCATCATGCTGACGATCAGCGACGAGGAGGCGGACCTCTACGACGCGATCAAGGCGGGGGCGACGGGGTACCTCCTCAAGGAGATCTCCACCGACGAGGTCGCGACCGCCATCCGCGCGGTCGCCGACGGCCAGTCGCAGATCAGTCCGTCGATGGCCTCCAAGCTGCTGACCGAGTTCAAGTCGATGATCCAGCGCACCGACGAGCGTCGGCTCGTGCCCGCGCCCCGGCTGACCGACCGCGAGCTCGAAGTCCTGAAACTGGTCGCCACCGGTATGAACAACCGGGACATCGCCAAGGAGTTGTTCATCTCGGAGAACACCGTCAAGAACCACGTCCGCAACATCCTGGAGAAGCTGCAGCTGCACTCCAGGATGGAAGCGGTGGTGTACGCGATGCGGGAGAAGATCCTCGAGATCCGCTAGCCACGGGCCGCGGGCCGCGGGCCACGGGCCACGGGCCACGGGCCACGGATCGGGCCCTGGGCAAGGACACCGGACCCGGGTAGGCGGCGCCGGCCCGGGTAAGGGCGCCGGGCCCGGGTACAGGGCGCGGCCCCGGTATGGGCGCCGGCCCGGGTATGGGCGCCGGCCCGGGTAAGACGGGTGCGACCACGGGTGAGCCCGGTACGACCGGTGGCACCCCCGGTGACCTGGACCCGGGTAGGGGGGCGCGGGCCGGGACCAGGGGTCACGGCGCCGCCCCGGCACGGGCGCCGGACTCATGGGACCCCGGACAAGGGCGCACGGGCGCCGCCCCGGCATGGGTGCCGGACTCGGGCCCCGGACAAGGGCGCGCGGGCGCCGGACCCCGCATCCAACCCGGGCGGGGCCGGTTTGCCGGGGTGGGCGGGTCAGGCCAGGGCGGCGACCAGCTCGGCGGCGAGCTCGGGGCGGTGCACCCTCTCCACCCGTACCGCGTCGCACCCCACCCACTCGGCGGCCTCACGCAGCGCCTGCGCCATCGGCCGCACCGCCTTCGGCGAGTCCAGCGAGACCTGCTTGGCCACCAGCGTCGTCCCTTCGCGCGCCGGGTCGACCCGCCCCAGCAGCCTGCCGCCCGCCAGCAGCGGCATCGCGAAATAGCCGTGTATCCGCTTCTGCTTGGGGACGTACGCCTCCAACCGGTGGGTGAAGCCGAAGATCCGTTCCGTACGGGCCCGCTCCCAGATCAGGGAGTCGAACGGTGACAGCAGCGTCGTCCGGTGGCGGCCACGCGGCTCGCTCGCCAGCGCCGCCGGGTCCGCCCAGGCCGGCTTGTCCCAGCCCTGCACCCGCACCGGCACCAGCCCCGAGTCGGCGACCACCGCGTCGAACTGCTCGCCCTTGAGACGGTGGTAGTCGGCGATGTCCGCACGCGTGCCCACGCCCAGCGCCTCCCCCGCCAGCCGGACCAGACGGCGCAGACACTCGGTGTCGTCCAGCTCGTCGTGGAGCAGCTCGCCCGGGATGGCGCGCTCGGCCAGGTCGTACACCCGCTTCCAGCCGCGCCGCTCCACGCACACCACCTCTCCGTACATCAGCGCCCGCTCGACGGCGACCTTGGACTCGGACCAGTCCCACCACTCGCCGCCGTTCTTCGCGCCGCCGAGCTCCGTGGCGGTCAGCGGCCCCTCGGCGCGCAGCTGCTTGATCACGGCGTCGTACGCGCCGTCGGGCAGGTCGTGGTACCACTGCGGGCGGGCGCGGTAGGCGCGGCGGCGGAAGGCGAAGTGCGGCCACTCCTCGACGGGCAGGACGCAGGCCGCGTGCGACCAGTACTCGAAGGCGTGACCACCGGTCCAGTACGCCTCCTCGACCGTCCTGCGGCCGACGGCACCCAGGCGCGCGTACGGGATCAGTTCGTGGGAGCGGGCCAGCACCGAGATCGTGTCCAGCTGCACGGCGCCGAGGTGGCGCAGGACACCGCGCACACCGGCGCGGCGGTCCGGCGCCCCCAGGAAACCCTGTGCGCGCAGCGCGATACGACGGGCCTCGTCGGCGGAGAGCTCGGCGGTGGGAGACGGAGACGGCAGGGGCATCGTGGTCCGCACGGTGGTCATGGTCGGCACGATAGACGGCGGCACTGACACCGAGGCTGGATTCAGTCGGTCCTGGCCGGGAGGTAGGGGTACGGGCCGGGCAGCCCCAGGTCCGAGGGCAGCAGGGCCCCGACCCAGCAGTCGCGCAGCGTGCCCTGGTTGAGGAGGCCCGCCCGCTGCACCCCCTCGATACGGAACCCGGTCCTCTCCGCGACCGCGCGCGAGCCGGTGTTGCCCACCTCGGCCCGCCACTCCAGGCGGCGACAGCCCTGCTCGGCGAAGGTCCAGCGCGCCAGGGCGGTGACGGCTTCGGCCGTGTAGCCGTTCCCGCGGTGCTCCTTGGCCGTCCAGAAACCGATCTCCCACACCGCCGACCGGGCCGGCCCCGCCGACACCTCCCGCACCCCGATGGCGCCCAGGAGCGGGCCGCCCGGACGGGGGAGCACGGCGAAGTCGAGGGCGTGGCCGCTGCGCCGGCCCGCCGGCACCAGCCGTTCGAGGAAGTCCCGGGCGTGTTCCCACGCGTACGGGGAGGGCATGGTCGTCCAGCGCTGGATGTCGGGGTCCTGACAAGCCGCGTGGACGGCTTCGGCGTCCTCCGGGCGGAAGGCGCGCAGCAGCAGGCGCTCGGTGGTGAGGGTGACGGGCTTCATGCCGGGATTCTGGGGAGGCGTACCTGGTCCGGGCGAACACTTTTCGGGTTGAGCGGCACCTTCGGCGCGTCCCGTGCGTTCTTCTTGCGGGCGGCGGTCGGCGCGGCCGTCGGTGTCCCATGACGCCAGACCTCCCGGCGCGGCGGCGTCCTCGCTTACGATGGCCGTTGCGGTGGGGCCCACCTGCCGTGCCCGTGCCAGTGTCCATGACAAGACCTAGTGCCAGGCCCGACCGGCAAGGAGACCAACCTCAGTGTCCGTCTTCAACAAGCTCATGCGTGCAGGCGAAGGCAAGATCCTGCGCAAACTGCACCGCATCGCGGACCAGGTCAACTCCATCGAAGAGGACTTCGTCGACCTCTCCGACGCCGAGTTGAGGGCGCTCACCGATGAGTACAAGCAGCGGTACGCCGACGGCGAGAGCCTCGACGACCTGCTCCCGGAGGCGTTCGCGACCGTCCGCGAGGCGGCCAAGCGCGTGCTGGGCCAGCGCCACTACGACGTCCAGCTGATGGGTGGCGCCGCGCTGCACCTCGGCTATGTCGCCGAGATGAAGACCGGTGAGGGCAAGACCCTCGTCGGCACGCTCCCGGCGTACCTCAACGCACTGTCCGGCAAGGGCGTGCACCTGATCACGGTCAACGACTACCTGGCACAGCGCGACTCCGAGCTGATGGGCCGGGTGCACAAGTTCCTCGGCCTGGAGGTCGGCTGCATCCTGGCCAACATGTCGCCGGCGCAGCGCCGTGAGCAGTACAACTGCGACATCACGTACGGCACGAACAACGAGTTCGGCTTCGACTACCTGCGCGACAACATGGCGTGGTCGAAGGACGAGCTCGTCCAGCGCGGCCACAACTACGCCATCGTCGACGAGGTCGACTCGATCCTGGTCGACGAGGCCCGTACGCCGCTGATCATCTCCGGCCCGGCGGACCAGGCCACCAAGTGGTACGGCGACTTCGCCAAGCTGGTCACCCGCCTCAAGAGGGGCGAGCCCGGAAACCCGCTCAAGGGCATCGAGGAGACCGGCGACTACGAGGTCGACGAGAAGAAGCGCACCGTCGCCATCCACGAGTCCGGCGTGGCCAAGGTCGAGGACTGGCTGGGCATCGACAACCTCTACGAGTCGGTCAACACCCCCCTCGTCGGTTACCTGAACAACGCCATCAAGGCCAAGGAACTGTTCAAGAAGGACAAGGACTACGTCGTCATCGACGGCGAAGTCATGATCGTCGACGAGCACACCGGCCGTATCCTCGCCGGCCGCCGCTACAACGAGGGCATGCACCAGGCGATCGAGGCGAAGGAAGGGGTGGACATCAAGGACGAGAACCAGACGCTCGCCACGATCACCCTGCAGAACTTCTTCCGCCTGTACGACAAGCTCTCCGGCATGACCGGTACGGCCATGACCGAGGCCGCCGAGTTCCACCAGATCTACAAGCTCGGCGTCGTCCCGATCCCGACGAACAGGCCGATGGTCCGCAAGGACCAGTCGGACCTGATCTACCGGACCGAGGTCGCCAAGTTCGCCGCCGTCGTCGACGACATCGCGGAGAAGCACGAGAAGGGCCAGCCGATCCTCGTCGGTACGACGTCGGTCGAGAAGTCCGAGTACCTGTCGCAGCAGCTCAGCAAGCGCGGCATCCCGCACGAGGTGCTCAACGCCAAGCAGCACGACCGGGAGGCGACGATCGTCGCGCAGGCGGGCCGCAAGGGCGCCGTCACCGTCGCCACCAACATGGCCGGCCGCGGTACGGACATCAAGCTCGGCGGCAACCCCGACGACCTCGCCGAGGCGGAGCTGCGCCAGCGCGGTCTCGACCCGGTCGAGCACGTGGAGGAGTGGGCCGCGGCCCTGCCCGCCGCCCTGGAGAAGGCCGAGCTCGCGGTCAAGGCCGAGAACGAAGAGGTCAAGGCGCTCGGCGGGCTGTACGTGCTGGGCACCGAGCGGCACGAGTCGCGGCGTATCGACAACCAGCTGCGCGGCCGTTCCGGCCGTCAGGGCGACCCGGGCGAGTCCCGCTTCTACCTGTCGCTCGGTGACGACCTGATGCGGCTGTTCAAGGCGCAGATGGTCGAGCGCGTGATGGCGATGGCCAACGTCCCCGACGACGTGCCGATCGAGAACAAGATGGTCACGCGGGCGATCGCGTCCGCGCAGTCGCAGGTCGAGCAGCAGAACTTCGAGACGCGCAAGAACGTCCTGAAGTACGACGAGGTGCTCAACCGCCAGCGTGAGGTCATCTACGGCGAGCGCCGCCGTGTCCTGGAGGGCGAGGACCTGCACGAGCAGATCCGCCACTTCATGGACGACACGATCGACGCGTACATCCAGGCGGAGACCGTCGAGGGCTTCGCGGAGGAGTGGGACCTGGACCGTCTGTGGGGCGCGTTCAAGCAGCTCTACCCGTGCAAGGTCACCGTCGAGGAGCTGGAGGAGGCGGTCGGCGACCGTGCCGGGATCACCGCCGAGTTCATCGCCGAGGCCGTCAAGGACGACATCCACGAGCAGTACGACGCCCGTGAGAAGCAGCTCGGCTCGGACATCATGCGCGAGCTGGAGCGGCGCGTGGTGCTGTCCGTGCTGGACCGCAAGTGGCGCGAGCACCTCTACGAGATGGACTACCTCCAGGAGGGCATCGGCCTGCGCGCGATGGCGCAGAAGGACCCCCTGGTCGAGTACCAGCGCGAGGGCTTCGACATGTTCACCGCGATGATGGAGGGCATCAAGGAGGAGTCCGTCGGCTACCTGTTCAACCTGGAGGTCCAGGTCGAGCAGCAGGTCGAGGAGGTCCCGGTGCAGGACGCGGCCGAGAGGACCTCGCTCACCAAGGAGGACGCCGTGCCGGCGCAGGCGGGTGCCGGGCGCCCGGAGATCCGGGCCAAGGGCCTGGAGGCGCCGAAGCGGCCGGACCGGCTCCACTTCACCGCGCCGAAGGTCGACGGTGAGGGCGGCATCATCGAGGGCGACTTCGAGAACGGCGACGCGGCCCGCGCGGACGGTGACGGGATGACCCGGGCCGAGCGGCGCAAGGCCCAGAAGGGCGGGCGTCGCCGCAAGAAGTAGCCTGCGGCTCGTTCGTGGAGCGGGGCCGGGTGCGCGCGTACGTCGCGCGTCCGGCCCCGTTCGCGTGCGCGCGCCGGGGGAGCCCCTGTTAGGTGATGCGGTCGCCCCCCAGTTCCACGGCGGCGCAGCGCCATTTGCGGTCCGGGCCCTGTTCCAGGCGGAACGCCATCGCCCGGACCCGTTCGCCCGTCGCGATGCTCGCGAAGGCCTCGACCACGCCCGGGCGCAGGGGGAAGCCGCCGCACCGGCGGATGACGGGGCGCGCGGCGTGGGCGCCATGGGGCCGCAGGGGAGCGGTCGGGGCGAGGTGGACCAGCTGCTCGTACGCCTCCCCGATGGTCTGGCCGAGCATCCAGTGGACGGGGCGTTCGCCGCTGAGTACGGCGAGCAGGCGCTCGGCGAACACGGCGTGGGGCGGCAGCGGCCGGCGCGGGCGGACCGTGCCGGGACGGACCGCGCCGGGGCGGCGCTGGTCGCGGCGGCCGGCCGGGCGGGTCGACCCGCTGTTCGTCGTGGCTGCGGCGTTCGTGGCGGCGTTCATGGCGACCCCGTCTCCGTCGGGCCCGGTTCTACCGGGCGGTAACTTCGGTTGGGGATCTTGTACGGGTACGGCCCGGGGCGCCGCAACGGCGGTCGGGCCGCCCGGCGAAGTGAGGAGCTGATCACCTATCCGGGTGATGGAGCCCGGTGCCGTCCGGGCTCGGGGCGGGGCGGACGAGGTAGCGAGTGGACGTGGCGGCGGGGCGGGCGCCCACCCCGAAAGAGGACGCCGCACGTATCCTGAGGGCGTCTCCCGACTACGAAAGCGGCCTCCCCATGCGCGTGTACGTCCCCCTGACGCTTCCCGGTCTCGCACAGGCGCACAAGGCGGGCGAGCTCGGGCCCGGCCCCCTCACCGCCTACGCCGTGACGCCCGGGCTGCGCGAGTGGTACGTCTCCGACGACATCGAGGAGCTCGAGTACGCCGCGCTCAGCCGGGCCGCCGCCGCGTCGCTCCGGCTGATCGCCGGCGACCCGGGCGCCGCGCGCCGCCGCGTCGTCGTCGCCCTCGACGTACCGGACAAGGCCGCGAGCGCCGACCCGGACGCCGGGCTGGACGCCGCGTCGGTGGGCGAGGTGCGGATCGCCGGGCCCGTGCCGCTGACCAAGGCCGCGGCGGTGCACGCCGACTCCGAGGACGCGGAGGCGGACGTGTCGGCGGCGGCGGACGCGCTGGGCGCCGCCGACCAGGGCGACGACGACGCGCAGTTCACGGTGGACGGGGCCGAGGACCACGAGCTGCTGTGGTTCGGGGTTCAGGAGATTCCCGGCCTCATCGGCTGAGTGCCCAGGCGCAGACCCGGCCGCAGGCCCGGCCCGGTTTCCCGCCGGGGTGGACCGGTTGTCAGTGGGTGCCGGTACCGTTTTCGCATGGGGAAGCACGGCACGCACCTGGTGTGGGACTGGAACGGCACGCTGCTCGATGACATCGACGCGGTCATCGGCGCGACGAACGCCGCCTTCGAGGAGATAGGCCTGGAGCCGATCACCCTCGCGCGGTACCGCGAGCTGTACTGCGTGCCGGTGCCGGTGTTCTACGAGCGCCTGATGGGCCGGCTCCCCACGGACGCCGAGTGGGCCATGATGGACGGCGCCTTCCACCGGCACTACTGGGTGCGGGCGGAGGCGTGCGGGCTGACGGCCGGGGCGGCGGAGCTGCTGGCGGCGCGGCAGGACGCCGGGCACACGCAGTCGCTGCTGTCGCTGGCGCCGCACGAGCATCTTCTGCCGATCGTGCGGCGACACGGCATCGAGCCGCGGTTCGTCCGCGTGGACGGGCGGACCGACACCTCGACGGCGGGCAAGGCCGCGCACATGGTGCGCCACCTGAAGGCGCTCGACGGGGTCGCCCGGGCGGAGCGCGTCGTGGTGATCGGTGACGCCGCGGACGACGCGATCGCGGCGGCGCACGTGGGGGCGAAGGCGGTCCTCTACACGGGTGGCTCGCACAGCCGGGCCAGCCTGGAGGCGGTCGGGGTGCCGGTCGTCGACACCCTCGCGGAGGCGGTCGCGGTCGCGGAGGACCTGGCGGCGGCGGCCTAGCGACAGCGCCCGGGGGTGCGGGGTCTTCCCGCGGAAGGAGGGCACGCGGTCGGCGGTCGGGGCAGAGTGCGGTCGTGGGCAGTGTGGCGGGCCCTTGTGGGCGGACGCGCCGCCCTCGGGTGCGGTTGCGGTTCCTCCCGCAGAGGAGGGCACGCGGTCGGCGTTCGCGGTCGGGGCACAGTGCGGTCGTGGGCAGCGTGGCGGGCCCTTGTGGGCGGACGCGCCGCCCTCGGGTGCGGTTGCGGTTCCTCCCGCGGAGGAGGGCACGCGGTCGGCGTTCGCGGTCGGGGCACAGTGCGGTCGTGGGCAGCGTGGCGGGCCCTTGTGGGCGGACGCGCCGCCCTCGGGTGCGGTTGCGGTTCCTCCCGCGGAGGAGGGCACGCGGTCGGCGGGCGTGGGGCAGTCCGGTCTGCCCGTGGGAGGACACGCGGTCGGCGGGCGTGGGCGTGGGTGCGTCCCGAGGGCGCGTGTCGCTGTCCAGAGTGTCAAACTTCCCCACCGGGTTTTGTACACATACGGCTCATGACGGGCCCCGGGTGAGGGGCGATAGCCTGGACCCGTGATCAGCGCTATACGCCGAGGGGGCAGCGGAGCCCCCGGCATGCGCCCGGTGTGCCAGGGTGCCCGGGCGGGCGCTGTTTTTTGCCATCCGGCCCGGTCGCCAAAATTGGCCGATAACGGCCCGGAGATCTCCCAACGCGGCATAACGTCGCCTCAGACCGGACACCCCGCGTCGTGGCGTTGTGTCACTTTTTCTTTCACCTACGTCACGCAACGGCGCGCGACAGGAGCCAGAGGACATGCAGACCAAGCTGGACGAAGCAAAGGCCGAGCTGCTCGAAAGGGCTGCCCGGGTAGCTGAGAACAGCCCGGTCGGGGGGCAACTCGCGACCGGGACCGAGCACGGGGAACGCCCGGACCAGGGCGCCGTTCTCGACTACCTCCAGCGCTACTACCTGCACACCGCTCCCGAGGACCTCGCGGACCGGGACCCGGTCGACGTCTTCGGCGCGGCGCTCTCCCACTACCGGCTGGCGGAGAACCGCCCCCAGGGGACCGCGAACGTCCGCGTGCACACGCCCACCGTCGAGGAGAACGGCTGGACGTGCAGCCACTCCGTCGTCGAGGTGGTCACGGACGACATGCCGTTCCTCGTGGACTCCGTCACGAACGAGCTGTCGCGGCAGGGGCGTGGCATCCACGTCGTCATCCACCCGCAGGTCGTGGTCCGCCGCGATGTGACCGGTCGGCTCCTGGAAATCCTTCCCTCCGAGTCGCGCGCGCGAGGCGGCCTGCCGCACGACGCGCTGACCGAGTCCTGGATCCACGTCGAGATCGACCGCGAGACCGACCGCGCCGATCTCAAGCAGATCACCGCCGACCTGATGCGCGTCCTGTCCGACGTCCGTGAGGCCGTCGAGGACTGGGAGAAGATGCGCGACGCCGCCCTGCGCATCGCGGACGACCTCCCCAAGGAGCCGATCGCCGACGACCTGCGCAACACCGAGGTGGACGAGGCCCGCGAGCTGCTGCGCTGGCTCGCCGACGACCACTTCACCTTCCTCGGCTATCGCGAGTACCAGCTCACCGAGGAGGACGCGCTCGCCGCGGTCCCCGGCACCGGCCTCGGCATCCTGCGCTCCGACCCGCACCACAGCGGTGACGACGCGCACCCCGTCTCGCCGTCCTTCAACCGCCTCCCGCGCGACGCGCGCGCCAAGGCCCGCGAGCACAAGCTGCTGATCCTGACGAAGGCGAACAGCCGCGCCACCGTGCACCGGCCCTCGTACCTCGACTACGTCGGCGTGAAGAAGTTCGACCAGGACGGGAACGTCATCGGGGAGCGCCGCTTCCTCGGCCTCTTCTCGTCCGCCGCGTACACCGAGTCCGTCCGGCGCGTGCCGGTCATCCGCCGCAAGGTCGCCGAGGTCCTCGACAAGGCGGGCTTCTCGCCCAACAGCCACGACGGCCGCGACCTGCTCCAGATCCTGGAGACGTACCCGCGCGACGAGCTCTTCCAGACGCCCGTCGACCAGCTCGAGTCGATCGCCACGAGCGTGCTGTACCTCCAGGAGCGCCGCAGGCTCCGGCTGTACCTGCGCCAGGACGAGTACGGGCGCTACTACTCCGCCCTCGTCTACCTGCCGCGCGACCGCTACACCACCGGCGTGCGGCTGCGGATCATCGACATCCTCAAGGAGGAGCTCGGCGGCACCAGCGTCGACTTCACCGCGTGGAACACCGAGTCGATCCTCTCCCGCCTCCACTTCGTCGTCCGCGTCCCGCAGGGCACCGAGCTCACCACCCTCACCGACGCCGACACCGAGCGCATCGAGGCCCGGCTCGTCGAGGCCGCCCGCTCCTGGGCCGACGGTTTCGCCGAGGCGCTCAACGCCGAGATGGGCGAGGAGCGCGCCGCCGAGCTGCTGCGCCGCTACGGCAACGCCTTCCCCGAGGGGTACAAGGCCGACCACTCGCCGCGCGCCGCCGTCGCCGACCTGGTCCACCTGGACCAGCTGGTCGAGGGCGGCCAGGACTTCGCGCTCTCCCTGTACGAGCCGGTCGGCGCCGGCCCCGGCGAGCGCCGCTTCAAGATCTACAAGACGGGTGCGCAGGTCTCCCTCTCCGCCGTCCTGCCGGTCCTCAACCGGCTCGGCGTCGAGGTCGTCGACGAGCGCCCGTACGAGCTGCGCTGCGCGGACCGTGCGAACGCCTGGGTGTACGACTTCGGGCTGCGCATGCCGCAGACCACCGCCAACGGCGGCGACTACCTCGCCGACGACGCCCGCGAGCGGTTCCAGGAGGCGTTCGCCGCGACCTGGACCGGCCGCGCCGAGAACGACGGCTTCAACGCCCTCGTGCTCAGCGCCGGGCTGAACTGGCGCGAGGCGATGGTGCTGCGCGCCTACGCGAAGTACCTCCGTCAGGCCGGTTCGACCTTCAGCCAGGACTACATGGAGGACACCCTCCGCAACAACGTCCACACGACCCGGCTGCTGATCTCCCTCTTCGAGGCCCGCATGGCGCCGGAGCGGCAGCGCGCCGGCACCGAGCTGATCGACGGCCTGATGGAGGAGCTGGACGGCGCGCTCGACCAGGTCGCGAGCCTGGACGAGGACCGCATCCTGCGCTCCTTCCTCACCGTCATCAAGGCCACGCTGCGCACCAACTTCTTCCAGAGGGCGGAGAACGGCGAGCCGCACGCGTACGTGTCGATGAAGTTCGACCCGCAGGCCATCCCCGACCTGCCGGCGCCCCGCCCGGCGTTCGAGATCTGGGTGTACTCGCCGCGCGTCGAGGGCGTGCACCTGCGCTTCGGCAAGGTCGCGCGCGGTGGTCTGCGCTGGTCCGACCGGCGAGAGGACTTCCGTACGGAGATCCTCGGCCTGGTCAAGGCGCAGATGGTGAAGAACACCGTGATCGTGCCGGTCGGCGCCAAGGGCGGGTTCGTCGCCAAGCAGCTGCCGGACCCGTCCGTGGACCGGGACGCCTGGATGGCCGAGGGCATCGCCTGCTACCGCACCTTCATCTCCGCGCTGCTCGACATCACCGACAACCTCGTCGGCGGCGAGGTCGTGCCGCCGGCCGATGTCGTCCGGCACGACGAGGACGACACGTACCTCGTCGTCGCCGCCGACAAGGGCACGGCGACCTTCTCCGACATCGCCAACGAGGTCGCCGTCGCGTACGGCTTCTGGCTCGGCGACGCGTTCGCGTCGGGCGGCTCCGCCGGTTACGACCACAAGGGCATGGGCATCACGGCCCGCGGCGCCTGGGAGTCCGTCAAGCGGCACTTCCGCGAGCTGGGCCACGACACCCAGAGCGAGGACTTCACGGTCGTCGGCGTCGGGGACATGTCGGGTGACGTGTTCGGCAACGGCATGCTGCTCAGCGAGCACATCCGGCTCGTCGCGGCCTTCGACCACCGGCACATCTTCATCGACCCGAACCCGGACGCGGCCGTCTCGTACGCCGAGCGGCGCCGCCTGTTCGAGCTGCCGCGCAGCTCCTGGGCCGACTACGACAAGGAGCTGCTGTCCCCGGGCGGCGGCATCCACCCCCGTACGGCCAAGTCGATCACCGTCAACGCGCACATGCGCGCCGCCCTCGGCATCGACGGGACCGTCACCAAGCTGACGCCCGCCGAGCTGATGAAGGCGATCCTCCAGGCACCGGTCGACCTGCTGTGGAACGGCGGCATCGGCACGTACGTCAAGGCCGCCGGCGAGTCGCACGGTGACGTCGGCGACAAGGCCAACGACGCCATCCGCGTCAACGGTGAGGACCTGCGCGTCCAGGTCGTCGGTGAGGGCGGCAACCTGGGCCTGACCCAGCTGGGCCGCATCGAGTTCGCCCGCAAGGGCGGCCCCGAGGGAACCGGCGGCAAGATCAACACCGACGCGATCGACAACAGCGCCGGCGTGGACACCTCCGACCACGAGGTGAACATCAAGATCCTGCTCAACGCGCTCGTCGTGGACGGCGACATGACCGTCAAGCAGCGCAACAAGATCCTCGCCGAGATGACCGACGAGGTCGGCGCGCTGGTGCTGCGCAACAACTACGCGCAGAACGTGGCCCTGGCCAACGCGGTCGAGCAGTCCCCGTCCCTGCTCCACGCCCACCAGCGCTTCATGCGCCGCCTCAGCCGCGAGGGACACCTGGACCGGGCGCTGGAGTTCCTGCCCAACGACCGCCAGATCCGCGAGCTGCTCAACAACAAGCAGGGCCTGAGCCAGCCCGAACTGGCCGTCCTGCTCGCCTACACCAAGATCACGGTCGCGGAGGAGCTGATCCACACGGATCTGCCCGACGACCCGCACCTGCGCGAGCTGCTCCACGCGTACTTCCCGTCCAAGCTGCGCGAGGAGTTCCCGGCGCAGATCGACGCGCACGCGCTGCGCCGCGAGATCATCACGACGGTGCTGGTCAACGACGTCGTCAACACCGGTGGCTCGACCTTCCTGCACCGTCTGCGCGAGGAGACGGGCGCGTCGACCGAGGAGATCGTCCGCGCGCAGACCGCCGCCCGCGCGATCTTCGGGCTGAGCGAGGTGTGGGACGTCGTCGAGGCCCTCGACACCGAGGTCCCGGCCGACGTCCAGACCCGCATCCGGCTGCACTCGCGCCGCCTGGTCGAGCGCGGTTCGCGCTGGCTGCTCAACAACCGGCCGCAGCCGCTCCAGCTCGCCGAGACCATCGAGTTCTTCGCCGAGCGCGTGGAGATGGTGTGGGCGCAGCTGCCGAAGATGCTGCGCGGCGCCGACCTGGAGTGGTACGAGCTGATCGTCGACGAGCTCACGGCGGCGGGTGTGCCGGAGGAGCTGGCGCTGCGGGTGGCCGGGTTCTCCTCGGCCTTCCCGACGCTCGACATCGTCGCGATCGCGGACCGGACGGGCAAGGACCCGATGGCGGTCGCCGAGGTGTACTACGACCTGGCCGACCGGCTGTCCATCACTCAGCTGATGGACCGCATCATCGAGCTGCCGCGCGGCGACCGCTGGCAGTCCATGGCCCGCGCCTCCATCCGTGAGGACCTGTACGCCGCGCACGCCGCGCTCACCGCGGACGTGCTGTCCGCCGGGAACGGCACCTCGACGCCCGAGGAGCGGTTCCAGGCCTGGGAGCAGCGCAACGCCGCGATCCTGGGGCGGGCGCGCACGACGCTGGAGGAGATCCAGGGCTCGGACGCGTTCGACCTGGCGAACCTGTCGGTGGCCATGCGGACGATGCGCACGCTGCTGCGCACGCACAGCTGAGCCGCCACCGGACACGATCCGGCGGTATGTGAAGGACGGGGCGCCCGCCGGTTCGACCGGCGGGCGCCCCCGTCGCGTCACCGCGTGCCCATGCCGCCCTCACCGAGACGCGCGATCAGCCGGTATCCGGCCGGGTCTCGCGCGGCCCTGCGGGTCCTGCGGGTCCTGGGAGGGTCACCGGACGGAATACGAGGGGACCTTGGAGACGGTCGCGGCCCACAGCCGGCGGCAGGAGACCGCGGTCGCGGCGATCAGCAGCACGTTGCGGGCGGCCACCACCCCGCAGCCCAGCGGCGTCACGGCGATGACGTCGTCGTACAGCACGGGGTAGGCGAGGGAGCTGAGCGCCGCCGCGGGCAGCAGCAGGAGCGCGACCGGGCGCTGGGTGGTGTGCCGGGAGGTGAGACAGACCGCGGCCAGGCCCAGCAGCCACACCATGTACTGGGGGCTGATGACCCTGCTGGTGACGGTGAAGAGGAGGACGGCGCTCAGCGCGGCGTCCAGCGGCGTGGCCGCCGTCCAGCGCCGCGACCTCAGCCGCCACCCGAGCAGCCAGCAGAAGGCGGCGGCGGTCAGCAGCAGCGCGAGGTGGGCGACGCTCGACACGTAGGGTCCGGTCAGCTCGAAGGCGCCGTACCGGTACTCGACCGTCCCCGGCCATCCCACGAGCCGGGCCACGGAGAGCGCGGTGCCGCCGAGCGACTCGATCTGTACACCGCGGCCGCCCTGCTGGCGCAGGAACCCCAGCGTGTGGGTGAACACGAGCACGAGGGCGGCGAGCAGCGTGGCCGCGGCGACGGCGGCGGACGTCCACGCCCGGCGGGTGGCCGGGCCGCGCGGGGTGCCCACCAGGGTGAGCACCGGCCACACCTTCACCAGGGCGCCGACCCCGGCGAGCGCGCCGCCGAGGCGGGGCCGCCCCGCCCGTACCGCCAGCAGGGCGAGGACGGCGAGGGCGGTGACCTGGACGTCGTACCGGGCGAGCGGCAGGTGCAGCAGCAGCGGCAGCCCGCCCACCCACAGCCAGGCGCCGGTCCCGCCGGCCCGGGCGAGGGCCACGGTGACCACGGCGTCGGCGAGCAGGGTCAGCGCGACGAAACCCTGGTAGTACGTGAGCCACGGCACGGCGCCCGGCGCGAGCATCACCAGCCCGGCGGCGGGCGGGTACTGCCACGTGACGTCGCCCGGCGGGAACGTGCCGAGCGCCAGCAGCTCGTACCAGTGGCGGTACAGGACGTACACCTCGCGCCCGACGCCGCCGATGCCGAGCGTGTCGCGCCACAGCAGCAGGAGCATGCCGGCGCGGGTGAGGGTCCACACGGCGGTCAGGGCGAGCGCGGCGGAGAGGGCGGGGGCGGTATGGCGTGCGCTGATCCGGTACGTCATCGTCATCGCAGCGCACTTTATGCCCAGTTTGTTGTGATTCTTGTTATTTCTTCTTCGTGTGCGCCTCGTACGCGTCGACGACCTCCGCCGACGGCCCGTCCATGATCAGAGTCCCGGCCTCCAGCCAGATCGCCCGGTCGCAGGTCTGCTTGATCGTGGAGTTGCTGTGGCTCACCAGGAAGACCGTGCCCGCCTCGGCGCGCAGCTGGTTGATGCGCTCCTGGCTGCGGGCGCGGAACTTGGCGTCGCCCGTGGCCAGCGCCTCGTCGATGAGCAGGACGTCATGGCTCTTGGCGGCGGCGATGGCGAAGCGGAGGCGGGCGCCCATGCCGGAGGAGTACGTGCGCATGGGCAGCGAGATGAAGTCGCCCTTCTCGTTGATGCCGGAGAAGTCGACGATCTCCTGGTAACGGGCGTGGATCTCCTCCCGCGTCATGCCCATCGCGAGACCGCCGAGGATGACGTTGCGCTCGCCGGACAGGTCGCTCATCAGCGCGGCGTTCACGCCGAGGAGGGACGGCTGGCCCTGGGTGTAGATCCGGCCCTCGCTGGTGGGCAGCAGCCCCGCGATGGCCTTCAGCAGGGTCGACTTGCCGGAGCCGTTCGACCCGATGAGACCGATGGCCTCGCCCTTGTAGGCGACGAAGCTGACGCCCTTGACGGCGTGGACGGTGCGGGCGCCCCCGGTCCTCCGCCTCCGGCTCAGGATGCGCTGGAGGGGGTTGCCCCTCGCCGCGCCGCCGGTGCCCTGGACGGTGTACGTCACATGGGCGCCGTCGACGACGACGGTCGGAATCCTCGCGCCGGTGGGCGCGGGCGCCGACGCGGGTGCGGGTGCGGGTGCGGACGCCGACACGGGCGAAGTGGCGGATAGGGGCGCGGGTGCGGGCGCCGGTGCGAGTGCGGATGCGGATTCAGCCACGGCCGTACGTCTCCTCTGCCTTCCAGAAGTAGATGAAGCCGCCCACGAAGGCGAGCAGCGCCCAGCCGGCCGCGACGGCCCACACGTGGGACGGCAGCCGGTCGGCGGTGAAACTGTCGATGAGCGCGAAGCGGACCAGGTCGATGTAGACGGCCGCCGGGTTGTACTCCAGGGCCAGGCCGACGACGTGCGGGACGCGGTTGTCGGCGAGGACCTTGTCGATGCTCCACATCACGCCCGACACGTACATCCAGGTCCGCAGGACGAACGGCATCAGCTGCGCGATGTCGGGGGTGCGGGCCGCGAGGCGCGCCATCGTCATGGAGACGCCCGTGTTGAACAGCGACTGCAGGAGCAGGGCCGGGACGGCCAGCAGCCAGGACCAGCCGGGCCGGACGCCGAAGCAGAAGAGGATGACGACGAGCGCGCCGAGCGAGAACACCAGCTGCTGGAGCTGCTGGAGGGCGAGCGAGATGGGCAGGCCGGCCCGCGGGAAGTGCAGCGCCCGGACCAGGCCCATGTTGCCGCTGATGGCGCGGGTGCCGGCGGTGATCGAGGAGGACGTGAAGGTCCAGATGAAGACGCCGGTGACGAGGAAGGGGACGTAGTCCGGGACGTCGTGCCGGGTGTTCATCAGCACGCCGAAGATGAAGAAGTAGACGGCCGCGTTGAGGAGCGGGTTCATCAGCTGCCAGACCTGGCCGAGCCGGGCCTGGCTGTACTGGGCGGTGAGCCGCGCCGTCGCGAAGGCGGTGATGAAGTGGCGCCGCGACCACAGGCTCCGGGTGTACTCGGGGAGCGTCGGCCGTGCGCCGCTGACGGTCAGCCCGTGGCGCAGGGCGAGGCTCCGGAGGTCCTCCTCGGCTGTGTACGTACTCACGGCAGCCTCTCGGGGGTCGTCGACGGGGGATCGGATGGCCGATCACGGGGGAGGGTCGAGCACGGTGCCCGGACGGAACGGAACCGTATCGTCGCTACGGGGAGAGGGTAGGACGGGTGTACGTCGGAACGCAACCGTCCCGTCGTGACGGAGGCGTGGCGCTATGATCCGGGGCATGACTGCAACACCGCCGCCACGCCGTGCCCCCGCGGGAGCCGCGGTGCTCCGGGAGGACGTGACCGACGCGATCCGGGCCGCCGTCTTCGAGGAACTCGCGGCCGTCGGCTTCGCCCGGATGTCCATCGAGGGCATCGCGCGGCGGGCGGGCGTCGGCAAGACGGCGGTCTACCGGCGCTGGAAGTCCAAGCTGTCCCTCGTCCTCGACCTGCTGACCGCCTTCGCGACGCAGGGGCTCCCGGCGCCCTCGACGGGCTCGCTGTACGGCGACGTCCGCGCCCTCCTCGAAGTCGCGGCCCACGCCCTGCGCCACCCGGTCGCCTCACAGGTCATCCCCGACCTGCTGGTCGAGGCCGCACGCCACCCCGAGATCGCCGAGGCGGTCAGGGCCGCCCTGCTGGACAGCCAGCAGGGCGTGGCGACGGCGGTGGTACGGGACGCGGTGGCGCGCGGCGAACTGCCGGAGGGTACGGACCCGGACCGCGCGCTGGACCTGATCATCGGTCCCCTGTACTGGCGCCTCGTGGTGGTCCGCTCCCCGCTCCCGAAGGGCTACCTGGACGACCTCGCCACGGCGGCGGTCGCGGCGCTCACGTCCTGAGGCCGCCCGCCACCCGGGTCGCCGGTCACCCGGTTGGCGGCCGGATCGGTGACGCCGTGGGCGCTCGGCGGTTGGGCCTGCCGACACGAAAGGACGGTGGGCCGACAGTGCGTGCGCTCAGCATCGACGGCGCGTGGGTCATGGAACCCCGCGTCTTCCACGACAGCCGCGGCAGCTTCCACGAGTGGTTCCGGGCGCCGGACCTGACCGGGGCCGCCGGGTACGGGCTCGGGCTCGCGCAGGCGAACTGCTCCGTATCCCGCCGCGGCACCCTGCGCGGCATCCACTTCGCCGACGTACCGCCCGGCCAGGCCAAGTACGTCACCTGTGTGCGCGGCGCCGTCCTGGACGTGGTGGTCGACCTCCGCACCGGCTCGCCCACCTTCCGTGCCTGGGAGGCGGTCCCGCTCGACGACCGCGACCACCGCGCCGTCCACCTCGCCGAGGGACTGGGCCACGCCTTCATGGCGCTCACCGACGACGCCACCGTCGTCTACCTCTGCTCCCGCGGCTACACCCCCGCCCGCGAGCACGGTGTCCACCCCCTCGACCCGGACCTCGCCATCACCTGGCCGGACGGCCTGGCCCCGCTCCTGTCCGACAAGGACGCGCAAGCCCCCACCCTCGCCGAAGCGGAACGCGCGGGCCTGCTGCCGTCCCACGCGGCGTGCACCGAGTGGTACGCCACCCTGCGCGCGCAGTCGGCGGACCGGCCCCGCGTCCCGGCGAGCCGCTGACCGCCCGCGACGAAGGCACCCGTACACAGCAGCCCGCCCGCGCGACCGCGCGGACGGGCTGTCATGTCGGATGCGGGCGGCGTCAGTCCTGCTGGGCGCCGGCCGGCAGGGTGCGCAGCTGCATCGTGCTCGCCGTGGAGGAGCCGAAGCCGTAGTCCAGCAGCTTCGCCGCGTCCCGGTAGCGGTCCGTGGCGTTGAGGACGACACCGATGTAGGTCTTGGTGCCGCGCGTCGCGGCGAAGACCAGGCACGGCCCGGCCGACGTGCCCGTACCCGTCTTGATGCCGACGGCGCCGCTGTAGGAGCCCAGCAGCTTGTTGGTGTTGTACCAGGTGTACGTGCGCGTGCCGCCCGTGCTGGTGGTCGCCGTGCTCTTGTACGACGTGGCCTTCACGACGGCCCGGAAGTTGGAGAAGTTGAAGGCGTACCGCGCGATCTTCGCCAGGTCGCGCGGGGTCGTGTAGTTGTACCCGGCCGACGAGATGCCGTCGAACGAGTCGAACTTCGTGTTCTTCAGCCCCAGCGAGGCGGCCTTCTGGTTCATCTTCGTGATGAACGACTTCGTGCGGGCCGCGGTCGTCGTCCCGGTGCCGAAGGTGTCCGCGAGCGCGTACGCCGCGTCACAGCCGGACGGCAGCATCGTCCCGTACAGCAGCTGCCGGACGGTGACCTTGTCGCCGGTGCGCAGGTCGGCCGTGCTCGCGCCGTTGCGGGCCACGTAGTCCCGGTACGTCTGCTTGACGGTCACCTTGCGGTTGAGGTCGACGCCGGGGGTGCTGAGCACCACCGCGGCCGTCATGATCTTCGTCGTGCTGGCCATCTGGCGGCGCGTGTCGGCACCCTTGCCGTACAGCGCCCTGGTGTCCGCGTGGTCCAGCAGGAAGGCGCCCTTGGCCGTCAGCGTCGGCAGCGGCGCGGCCTGCGCCGGTGCGGCGAGGGGCGAGGCCGTGAGCAGCAGGCCGCTCGTGAGGACGACGGTGGCGGCGCGGCGCCCGCGAATGAGTGTGGATATCAAAGGGGACGGCTCCCTGTTCACGGTTCCGGTGAAGGGCCCCCGGAAAACGGGCCCGTGAACAGGACCGCCGAGACTGCCACAAGGATGTACGGAAAAGCCGTCCGGATCGAATCACCCGGCGAGCAGGGCGGGAAGCGCCACGGGCAGCGCTTCCCGCCAGTCCCTCAGGGGCATCAGCCCCGCGTCCCGCCAGCGGTCGTGGCCGAGGACGCTGTAGGCCGGGCGGGGCGCCGGCCGGGGGAACGCCGCGCTCGTGGTGGGCCTCACCCGGCCGGGGTCGGCGCCCAGCAGCCGGAACACCTCACGGGCCAGGTCGTACCACGTGCCGTCACCCGCGTTGGTGGCGTGGTAGACGCCGGGCGGGGCCCCGGAGCGGCCCAGGTGCACCAGCAGGCGCGCCACGTCCGCGCTCCACGTCGGCTGGCCCCGCTGGTCGTCCACCACGTCCACGAAGGGCCGCTCCGCCTCCAGCCGGGCCATCGTGCGGACGAAGTTGGCGCCGCCCGCCCCGTACAGCCACGCCGTCCGCACCACGTACCCGCGCTCCGGCAACACCTCCAGGACGGCGCGCTCGCCCGCCAGTTTGGTGCGGCCGTACGCCGAGCGCGGCGCGGGCACCGTGTCCTCGGCGTACGGCACGCGCGCGTGGCCGTCGAAAACGTAGTCCGTCGACACGTGCAGGAGGACGCACCCGACCGCCGCGCACGCCTCCGCCAGTGACCGCACCCCCGTGCCGTTCACCGCCAGCGCCTCGGACTCCCGCGTCTCGGCGTCGTCGACCGCCGTCCACGCCGCGCAGTTGACGACCACCGGCGGGCGCAGGGCGGTGAGCGTCGCACGGAGCGCGGCCGGGTCCGTCAGGTCCAGCGCCCGGCGGGGCAGGCCCACCCCCTCGTCGCCCAGGCGGGCCAGCACATCCCGGGCGAGCATCCCGCCCGCGCCCGTGACCAGCCAGGGCCGCCCGCTCACAGGGCCGCCTTCGCCAGCAGCGGCTGCCACCACGAGCGGTTCGCGGCGTACCAGGCGACCGTCTCCGCGAGCCCCGTCGCGAAGTCCGTGGCCGGCCGGTAGCCGAGCTCGTCGCGGATCTTCGTCCAGTCGACGGAGTACCGCCGGTCGTGGCCCTTGCGGTCCGCCACGTGGTCCACGCGCGACCAGTCCGCGCCGCACGCGCGGAGCAACAGGCTCGTCAGCTCCCGGTTGGTCAGCTCCGTGCCACCGCCCACGTGGTAGATCTCGCCCGCCCTGCCCCGCGTCCGTACGAGCTCGACGGCGCGCACATGGTCGTCGACGTGCAGCCAGTCCCGTACGTGCGAGCCGTCCCCGTACAGCGGCACCCGCCCGCCGTCGAGGAGCCGGGTGATGAAGAGCGGGACGACCTTCTCGGGGAAGTGGTGGGGGCCGTAGTTGTTGGAACAGCGCGTCACCCGCACGTCCAGGCCGTGGGTGCGGTGGTAGGAGAGGGCGATGAGGTCGCTGGACGCCTTGGACGCGGCGTACGGGGAGTTGGGGCGCAGGGGTGCGTCCTCCGTCCACGAGCCCGCGTCGATCGAGCCGTACACCTCGTCCGTCGAGATGTGCACGAAACCGGCGATCCGGTGCCGCAGCGCCGCGTCCAGCAGCGTCTGCGTCCCGAGCACGTTGGTCCGTACGAACTCGACGGCGCCCAGGATGGAGCGGTCCACGTGCGACTCGGCGGCGAAGTGCACGATCTGGTCGTGCTCGGAGACCAGCTTGTCGACCAGGTCGGCGTCGCGGATGTCGCCCCGCACGAAGGCGAAGCGGGGATGCCCGCGCACCGCGGCGAGGTTCGCCGGGTTGCCGGCGTAGGTGAGGCGGTCGAGGACGGTCACCTCGACGTGCCCCGGCCCGGACGGGCCCAGCAGCGTACGGACGTAGTGAGAGCCGATGAAACCGGCACCGCCGGTCACCAGGACACGCGTGAGCGGGGTCGTCATGAGGAGATCTGCACCTTGCTGTGATCGCCGAGCACCAGACGGTGGGCGGCCGGGATGGGCGGGGCCGGGGTGATCTCGACGTTACGGCCGATCAGCGAGGCCTCCACGCGGCCCACGCCGTGCAGCGAGGAGCCGCTGAGCACGATGGAGTACTCGATCTCGCTGTCCGTCACCCGGCAGTTCTCCGCGATGGAGGTGGACGGGCCGATGTAGGAGTTCTCCACGACGGTGCCCGCGCCGATGACGACCGGCCCGACGATGCGCGAGCCGCGCACGGTGGCGCCCTCGCCGATCCGGACTCTGCCGATGATCTCGGTGGCGGCGTCGACGGAGCCTTCGTCGGCGGGGGTGAGCAGCTCCAGGACGGAGCGGTTGACCTCCAGCATGTCGGCGACGTTTCCGGTGTCCTTCCAGTAGCCGGAGACGATCGTCGACTTCACCGTGCGCCGTTCGTCGATGAGCCACTGCAGCGCGTGCGTGATCTCCAGCTCGCCGCGCGCGGACGGCTCGATGGCGCGCACCGCCTCGTGCACGGCGGGGGAGAACAGGTACACCCCGACCAGGGCGAGGTCGCTGCGCGGATCGGCCGGCTTCTCCTCCAGCCGCGCCACCCGCCCGTCGACGTCCAGCTCGGCGACGCCGAAGGCGCGCGGGTCGGGCACCTTGGTCAGCAGGATCTGCGCGTCGGGGCGCGTCGCGCGGAATTCAGCGACCAGATCCGTGATGCCGCCGACGATGAAGTTGTCGCCGAGATACATCACGAAATCGTCGTCGCCGAGGAATTCCCGGGCGATCAGCACGGCGTGGGCGAGGCCCAGCGGCGCGTACTGCGGGATGTACGTGACGTCCAGACCGAAGCGCGAACCGTCGCCGACGGCCGCCCGGATCTCCGCCGCCGTGTCACCGACGATGATGCCGACGTCCCGGATGCCGGCGGCGGCGATCGATTCCAGCCCGTAGAAGAGCACCGGCTTGTTGGCGACGGGGACGAGTTGTTTGGCGGAGGTGTGTGTGATGGGACGCAGCCGGGTGCCGGCGCCTCCGGAGAGTACGAGTGCTTTCACTGGGCCTGCCTCAGCTGGCGGGGACAAGGTGCAGGTTGTGAACGAGAGTTGACCGCCACGAATTACGTACGGTCGTGGGCCATACGTGTGATTCGCGAAGTCGCTTTCCTTGGGATAACGCACGCACAGCGAACTCTGTTGCCCTTGGCGCGCTTTAAGTGTGTTAATCGGTGCTTCGCGTCGTACCGTTGGTATTGCTACGTTCGTCAACCATGAACGTCCGAATGTCGTCCCTCTCCGGGGACGTGCGGAAAGCCCGGATCGTCGTCCTCGCTGTCGCGGCGGTCGCGTTCGTCTCGAAAGTGGCGCTCGCCGCGTCCACCCGTGGGCCCGCCGATGTGCGTTTCTTCTGGGGCTTCGCGCGGGCCATCGCCCGGACGGACCCGATCCATGTCTACGCCGAGCCGCTGCCCTGGCTGCCCGTCTACAACCACCCGCCGCTGGCGAGCTGGATGCTGCTCGGCATGGAGTGGCTGGCGCAGCACGGGGTGCCGTGGCGGCCCCTGATCCGCTTCCCGGCCTGTCTCGCCGACTTCCTCACCGTACTGCTGGTGTTCGCGATCGTACGGCGGCGGGCGCGGCTGCGGACGGCGGTCCTCTGCGCGCTCGGCGCCGCGCTGTGCCCGGTGCTGGTGGCGACCTCCGGCTACCACGGGAACACCGACTCGGTCGCCGTCATGTTCGCGTTCGCCGCCGCCCATCTGCTGGTCGACCGCAGAATGCCGGTGGCGGCCGGGCTCGCGACGGCACTGTGCGTGAGCGTGAAGATCATCCCGGTGGTGGCGGTGCCGCTGCTGTTCGCCGCCGCCTGGCGGGCCGGGCGACCCGCGCTGCCGCGGTTCACGGCGGGCTGCGCGGCGCTGTTCCTCGTCGTGTGGGGGCCGGTGGTCGCCACCGTGCCGGGCGCGCTGAAGGCGAACGTCCTCGAGTACGCGGGCGGCAACTTCAGCTTCTGGGGCATCATCCGCTTCGCCCGCTGGGCGGGGGTGCCCGAACCGTACGTGAGCCTGGTGCGCGGGGACGGCCACTTCCTGATCGTCGCGGCGATCATGGCGGTGGGGGTGTGGCTGGCCTGGCGGCGCCCGGCCGACACACCCGTCGCCGTCGCCGTCACCCTCGGGCTGCTGCTCCTGCTGAGCACCGCCTCGGGCGTGCAGTACCTGGCGTGGCCGGCGGCCGGCCTCTTCCTCATCGGGCTGTGGCAGGGCCTCGCGTACGGCGTCGTCGTCGGCGGGGTGGCCGCGTCCGTCTACTCCGGCCGGAGGCCCGTCCACTGGACGGACACCGAGATGGCCTTCGGCGCGCTGGGCTGGGCGGTGCTGGCGGTGTGCGTGGCGACGGGCATCCACCGCCTGCTGACCGCGCCGCCTCCGGAACAGCGGCAACCCGCGCCCTCCGCGCACGGCGACCCGCAGGTGCCCGCGCCCGCCGTGGAGGCGTCCGTCCCGCACACGCGGTCCTCGCCCTCCGCCCCCGCCAACTGACCCGCCCGTCCCCCGCCCCGCGAGAGTGGAGAAGTCCGTGAGCCCCCTGACGGAAGGCGCAAGCCCCAGAATCGGCATTCTCGTCGTCGCGTACAACGCGGAGTCGACGCTGGAGAAGACCCTCGACCGCATCCCCGCCGACTTCCGCTCGAAGATCGCCGAGATCCTGATCCTCGACGACGCCAGCCACGATGCCACCTTCACCGCCGGCTGCCGCTGGTCCCAGCTCGACGGCATGCCCCCCACCGTCGTCATGCGCCACACCAAGAACCTCGGCTACGGCGGAAACCAGAAAGCCGGGTACGCGCTCGCCGCCGAGCGCGGGCTCGACATCGTCGTCCTGCTCCACGGCGACGGCCAGTACGCCCCCGAACTGCTGCCCGAGATGGTCGAGCCGCTCGAACGCGGCGAGTGCGAAGCCGTCTTCGGCTCCCGCATGATGCGCCCCAAGGACGCCCTGCGCGGCGGCATGCCCGCCTACAAGTGGCTCGGCAACCGCGTCCTGACCCGGCTGGAGAACAAGCTCCTCGGCTCCTCCCTCAGCGAGTTCCACTCCGGCTACCGCGCCTACAGCGTCGACGCCCTGCGCAAGCTCCCCGTCGAACGCAACACCGACGCCTTCGACTTCGACACCCAGATCATCGTCCAGCTCGTCGACGCGGGCATGCGCATCAAGGAGATCCCCATCCCCACCTATTACGGGGACGAGATCTGCTACGTCAACGGCCTGCGCTACGCCAAGGACGTCGTCAAGGACGTCATCGAGTACCGCCTGGCGAAGAAGGGCTTCGGCACCTGCGGCTGGATCCCCAAGCCCGTCGAGTACGCCTTCAAGGAGGGCGACGGCTCCTCGCACGCCGTCATCCTGGACCGGCTGCGCGACATGCCACCCGGCCGCGTCCTCGACGTCGGCTGCTCCGGAGGCCTGTTCGCCGAGCGCCTCGAAGCCCTCGGACACCACGTCACCGGCATCGACCGCGTGGAGGTCGAGGGCGTACGGGACCGCTGCTCCGGCGGGTTCTTCCTCGCCGACCTGGAGGAGGGCCTGCCCGCCGGCATCGGCGACGGGTACGACTACGTCGTCGCCGGCGACGTCATCGAGCACCTCTCCCGGCCCGAGCAACTGCTCTCCCGGCTGCGCGACGTCCTGCGGCCCGACGGGCACGTCCTCGTCTCCGTACCGAACTTCGGGCACTGGTACTCGCGGCTGCGCGTCGCGCTCGGCGCCTTCGACTACGACCGGCGCGGCATCCTCGACGAGACACACCTGCGCTTCTTCAGCCGCGCCAGTCTGCGCCGCACCGTACGCGCCGCCGGGTACGACCTGCTGTCCCTGCGCGCCACCGGTGCGCCGTTCTGGTCCGTCCTCGGCGGCGGACCGGTGGCCCGGGCGCTCGGCGGGCTGTCGACACTGCTGACCCGCATCCGGCCGACCCTCTTCGGCTACCAGTACGTCGCACTGCTCACCCCGCACGCGGCGCGGACGATCATCGCTGGGGAGCACATCGATGTCCAGGACATCCTCAACCGCCAGTTCGTCCCCACGGACGCCCCTGCCGACCGCGTCGGCGTGTGAGAGGCGGACGGTGACCCTGCCCAGCCTGTCGCTGCTGCTCTTCGCGGTCCTCTCGTCCGCGGCCGGCCAGATCATGCTCAAGCACGGTATGAAGACCGCGGCCACCGCCGCGGAGAGGAGCGGCGGCTCCCTGGCCGTCCGCGCCGCGACCACACCCTGGGTCGTGCTCGGGCTCACCGTCTTCGCGGTGTCCGCCCTCGCCTGGATGTCCACCCTGGCGCGGGTGCCGCTGTCCGTCGCGTACCCCTTCAACGCCCTCGGCTACCTGCTGATCGTGCTGGCCGGGTCGACCCTGCTGCACGAGCGGACCTCGCTGTGGACCTGGGCCGGCTCGCTGCTCGTGGTGATCGGCCTCATCACGGTCTTCGCCGGCCAACGTCACCAGTAACCACCCGTCCCGGAAGGCTCCATGGCCAAGCTCAGCGTCATCGTGTCCGGCCGCGCCCCGCTCAGCCGGCTGCGCGCCTGCCTGGAGAGCGTCACCGCGCAGTCCCACCCCGACCTCGACGTCGTCGTGGCCGTCCCCCTCGACGACACCGCCGCGCGGGCGCTCGCCGAGGTCCACGAGGTGCGCGACCCGCGCGTCACCGTGGTGCCCGTCTCGCCGCACGCCACCGGGGCGACCGCCCGCGCCGCCGCCGTCCACGCCACGACCGGGGCGTACCTGCAGTTCCTGCGCCCCGACGACCGGCTGCCCGAGGGCGCGTCGGCCGCCCTCGCCGCCCGGCTCGACGCCCTGCCCGACCCGCCCGACGTGCTGTTGTGCGACCACCACCTGGCCCACTGGTGGGACGACGCCGCGCCCAGCGGCGACACCGAGCTGCTCGCCCGCATGCCGGGCCGCACCGGCCTGGACGAACGGCCCGCCCTCCTCGACATCGCGCCCGTCCCCGGCAACCGGCTCATCAGCGCCCGGCTCGTCGCCGACCACCCCGAGCTCCTCGCCACGGCCGGCGACGTGTACCTCTCGTACGCCGCGCTCCTCCTCGCCCGGCGCGTCGCCTGCTGCGACACCGTGGCGGTCACCCACCGCCGCGACCGGCCCGTCCAGCGGCGCGCCGCCGACCCGGCCGCGCACTTCGCCGTCTTCGACCAGTACGAGCGGCTGCACGAGCTGGCCGCGGCCGCCCGCCCCGCCACCCGCTCCCGGCTGTACGACCGGATGGTCGGCGACTACCTCGCCACCCTCGCCCGCCGCGACGAGCTGCCGCCCGACCTCGTCCCCGACTTCTTCCGCCGCGCCGCCCGCCACGCCGCCCGCTTCCGCCCCGACGGCCACCGCCTCCCCGGCGGCCTCGACGGCGTACGCCACCACCTCCTCGGCCGGAACGCCTACCTCGGCTACCGGCTGCTGCGCACCGCCAACGACCGCCGCCGCGACCTGCGCACGGCCGCGGCCATCCGCGCGGAGCAGGCCGCGGCCGTCCGCACCCGCCGCCGCTACCACCGGGCGCTGCGCCGCCGCGTCGACCAGGACCTCGCCGTCTTCTCCGCGTACTGGGACCGCGGCGTCCACTGCAACCCCGCCGCCATCGCCGCCGAGCTCGCCGAACTCGCCCCCGACATCCACCGGGTGTGGATCGTGGAGGAGAGCCGCGTGCCGCTGCTGCGGCCCGGCACCGACCACGTGGTCCCCGGCACCGCCCGCTACTGGGACGTCCTCGCCCGCGCCAAGTACCTCGTCAACAACGTCAACTTCCCCAACGGCGTGATCAAGCGGCCGGGCTCCGTCCACGTCCAGACCCACCACGGCACCCCGCTCAAACGCATGGGCGTCGACCAGCGCGACCACCCCGCCGCCGCCCAGGGCCTCAACTTCGACACCCTCCTCGAACGCATCGACCGCTGGGACTACAGCCTCTCCGCCAACAGCCACTCCACCGAGGTCTGGGCCCGCGCCTACCCGTCCGGCTACCGCTCCCTCGACTACGGCTATCCGCGCAACGACGTGTACTACCGCGCCACCGGCGACGACGTCCTCGCCGCCCGCGCCCGCCTGGGCATCGAACCCGGCCGCCGCGCGATCCTCTACGCCCCCACCCACCGCGACCACGAAGCCCGCTGGACCCCCCGCCTCGACCTGCCCCGGCTGGCCGACCGGCTCGGCGACGACACCGTCCTGCTCGTACGCGGCCACTACTTCCACGACCGCCTCCCCGGACCCCGGCACCCGCGCGTGCTGGACGTCACCGGCTGGGACCCCGTCGAGGACCTCGCCCTCGCCGCCGACGTGCTCGTCACCGACTACTCGTCGATCATGTTCGACTACGCCAACCTCGACCGCCCGATCGTCATCCACGCCGACGACTGGGAGACGTACACCCGGGTGCGCGGCGTCTACTTCGACCTGACCGCCGAGGCCCCCGGCCCCGTCGCCCGCGACCAGCACGAACTGACCGACATCCTCACCTCGCCCGCCTGGCGCGACGAGGCCGCCCGCAAACAGCGCCACGACTTCCGCCTGCGGTTCTGCGAGTACGACGACGGGCGCGCCGCCGAGCGCGTCGTACGCCGCGTCTTCCTCGGTGAGGGCGAGGAGAGCCTGCCGCCCGTGCTGCCGCTCGACCGGCGCACCCCCGCGCCCACCCCCGAAGAGGCCACACGCCGATGACCACCGCCGCCCCGCCGGACGTGACCGTCACCGTCATCGTCCACAACGACGCCGCCCGCCTGCCGCGCGCCATCGCCTCCGTACGCGCCCAGACCCACCGCGCCATCGAGATCGTCATCAGCGACGACCACTCGACGGACGACACGCCCCGCGTCGCGGCGGCCCTCGCCGCCAAGGACCGGCGCATCCGCGTGCTGCGGCTGGAGCGCAACAGCGGCGGGTGCGGCGCCCCCCGCAACCGGGCCATGGAGATCGCCCGCGCGCCCCACCTGATGTTCCTGGACAGCGACGACGAACTCCCGCCCCGCGCCGTGGAACTGCTGCTCGCCGCCCACCGGGAGACCGACGTCGACTTCGTGATGGGCGCGGTCGAGCGGGTCCGCGCCGACACCGGCGCCACCTCCACCTGGATGGCGCCGCTCTTCGCCCGCCGCCGGACGGTGCGGGGCGTCGAGGACGAGCCGCGCATCCTGTTCGAACCCCTGTCGACCAACAAGATGTACCGCAAGGAGTTCCTGGACCGGCACGGCCTGCGCTTCCCCGAGGGCCTGCACTACGAGGACCAGCTGTTCTCCGCCCAGGCGTACACCCTCGCGCGCGCCTTCACCGTCCTCACCGAGCCCGTCTACCGCTGGTACATCGCCCCCTACGCCGGCGCCGACGCGGCGACCATCTCCAACCGGCGGCACCTGATGTCCAACGTCCGGGACCGGCTGCGGATCGCGCGCCTCATCGACGAGTTCCTGGCCGCGCGGGGTGTCTCGTCCGGCGTGCGCGAGGAGAAGGACTTCAAGTTCCTCTCGCACGACTTCCGCCTGTACGCGGGTGACCTGCCCTACCGGGACCTCTCCTGGGTCGCGGAGTTCGCCGCCGAGACCGTGCCCTATCTGGACGGCCTGTCCGCCGCCGCGTTCGAGCGGCTCGGCCGCGACGAGCGGGTCGTGGTGGGGCTGCTGCGCGAGGGGCGGTACGAGGAGGCGCGGCTGGCGGCGCGGGGCCTGGGACACGGGGTGGGGCCGCGCACGACGGTCACGGACGGGCGGGGGCGCACCTACTGGGGCGAGGCGCTGCCCCGGACGGAGGCCGGGCGCGGTGACCTGGACCTGACGGAGCAGGCCCTGGCGGGGTGCCCGTTCGGGGCGGCGCGGTTCCGGCACGAGATCACGCGGGTCACCCACGCGGGCACCGTCGTCGAGCTGACGGTGCGCACGTACGACCCGGGGCTGCGGCTGCCGCTCGCCCCGCAGCCCGCGAGCCTCCACCTCGCGCCGGGCGGCCGGCGCACGACCGTACGGCTGCGCCTGGACCCGGCCGGGCGGGGCGTCTTCGAGGGCACCGTCCGGCTCGACCTGGCGGCCGTCGCGCTGCCCGTCCAGGGCTTCTGGGGCGCGCGCCACCCGGTGCTGGAGGTCACCGACGGGCGCGGCGCCGCCACCGGGGTCCTGCTGGCGCCCCTGGACTTCGAGCCCTTCGAGGTCGCCGGACCCGCCCGGCACCGGGTCACCGTGGAACCGGAGGGCCGGGACGCGGGACGGCTCCAGGTGCGGTGGCGGCCGGGCGGGGCGGTGGGGCGGCTCCTCGGGCCCGTGGTGCGGCGCGGCGCGGCGCGGCGGCTCGCCAGGGCGCTCGTACGGGCCTGAGGGTTACGGGCCCGAGGGTTACGGGCCCGAGGGGCGTCAGCGCGGCGCCGGGAACAGCACCGACACCGCCTCGCCCATCGACGGCGCGGGGCGGCGCTGCGCGATCGGGACGACGGGCGGCAGCGCGGCCGGATCCTCACCCAGGAACACGTGCCGCACGACCCGCTCGGCGGCCCGCCCGTCGTCGTACGGGCAGAACCGCGCCCGGAACGCGGACCGCAGCTGCGCCGAGCGCGAGCCGCGCCAGTGCCCGGTGACGAAGATGTCGATCAGCTCGTCCTCGGAGCGCGCCACGGCACCGGGCGGGAAGGCCCGCAGGTCGAAGTAGGTGCCACGGGTCGCGTCATAGGTCACCCAGTCCTCGGTGTGCACCACGATCGGCCGGTCCAGGCCCGCGTAGTCGAACATCAGCGACGAGTAGTCCGTGACGAGGACGTCCGACGCCAGGCACAGCTCCTCGATCGACGGGTGCCCGGAGACGTCGATGACGCGCGGGCCGGTGGCCGGTGGCGGGCCGTCGCCGTGCGTGGGGTGGGGGCGGGCGAGGATCACGTACCGGGGGCCGAGGGCGCGCAGCACCCGGTCCAGGTCCAGCAGGTGGGGCTGCGGGTGGGCGTAGTCGCGGTGGGTGGGGGCGTACAGGATCGCCGTGTGGCCCTCGGGGACGCGCAGGGACTCGCGCAGCCGGGCGACATCGGCGGCGCCGGCCCGCTGGAAGACGTCGTTGCGCGGGCAGCCGTATTCGAGCGTGCGGTACGCGGCCGGGTAGACCCGCTCCCAGACGAGGGTGGAGTGGCGGTTCGCCGAGACCAGGTAGTCCCAGGTGTCGACGGCGCGCAGCAGCCCGGCGAAGTCCATGGCCCGCGCGGCGGCCGGCCGGTGGCGCAGGTCCAGGCCCATGTGCTTGAGCGGGGTGCCGTGCTGGGTCTGCACCAGCACCTGCCCGCGCCGCTTGACCAGCCGCCGGTCGAAGTTGACGTTGTTGACGAGGTACTTGGAGCGCGCCAGCGCCGTCCAGTACGCCGCCGAACCCGGGCGCACCGCGCACGTGCCGGGCGGCACGGTGTGGGCGTACGCGGGCGCGCAGATCCACGCGGTACGGATGTGCGGTGCCAGTTCGCGCACCCGCTCCTCGATGGCGGCCGGGCTGCACGCGTACCCGCGGCTCCAGTACGCGCCGAACACGGCGCGGTCCTCGCGTACCGGCAGGCACCGCTGGAGGCGGTAGTGGAGCTGGAGCAGCGCGCCGCGCAGGGTGGACGCGGCCTTCCGGCCGTACCTGCCGGCGTGCCGACGCGCCGTGCGGGCGGCCATGATCGCGCGGTATGTGCGGTGGCTGCCGAGCCGGACCAGGGCGTGACGCAGGCGGGTGGTGAACTTCGGGGTCGCGCCGGGCGTGCGGTAGCGGCGGTAGTGCGCGCGGGCGCGGCGGAAGAAGGCGGCGCGGGTGCCGCGCGGAAGCCGGCCGGGCGCCATGAAGACGGAGGTGAAGTGGTCCGCCATGCGCCGGCACAGCACCGGGCGCCAGACCGCCAGCGCGGGGCGGGCGTCGAGGAACGCGAAGAGCCGCTCGTACTGGTCGAACAGGTCGAAGTGGCGCAGGCTGGTGGTGCGCAGGATGGAACCGGCGCGGCGCTGGCGGTAGTGCACGCACACCCGGTCGAGCGTCGCGATCGTCGAGGCGGCCATCAGCGCCGGGTACGTCCACGGCGTGTCCTCGTAGAAGCCGGGCGGGAAGGTGAAGCCCTCACGTTCGACGAACTCCCGCTTGTACGCCTTGTTCCACACCACCATCAGGACCTTGAGCAGCCCCGGGCGGTCGGCGAGCGCGAAGGGCGCCGGGCCCGCCTCGGTGAGGTGGGCGTGGAACTCGTTGCGCACGGTCTCGCCGGTGACGTAGGTGCGGGCGTAGTCGTAGACGAGGACGTCCGGCTCGCCGGTCTCCTTGAGGCGGTCGGCGACGGCGGTGAGGGCGCCCGGTACGAGGGTGTCGTCGCCGTCGAGGAAGACGAGGTAGTCCCCGGTGGCGTGCGCGAGCCCCGCGTTGCGGGCGGGGCCCAGGCCGGCGTTCTCTGGGAGGTGAAGGGCGACGACCCGGCGGTCACGGGCCGCGTGTTCGTCGATGATCGCTCCGCAGCCGTCGGGCGAGCAGTCGTCCACGGCGATCAGTTCCAGATCGTCGCAGGACTGCGAGAGCACCGACTCCAGGCACTCGTGCAGATACGCCTGGACCTTGTACGCGGGGACGATGACGCTGAACCGGGGCATGGCCCTGGAACGTCGGATGAACCGACCGGGTTACGCGCCCCGTGGCATACGGGGGATGCCGTACGCCAAGGCGGCGTCCCCGCGGGTCATTTCACCGCGCCCGCCATCACGCCGGAGACGAACTGCCGCTGGAAGGCGAAGAAGACGGCGAGCGGTATCACCATCGAGACGAACGCGCCGGGCGCCAGGACGTCGATGTTGTTCCCGAACTGCCGTACCTGCTGCTGGAGCGCGACCGTGATGGGCGGCGAGTCGGAGTCCGCGAAGATCAGCGCGACCAGCATGTCGTTCCACACCCACAGGAACTGGAAGATGCCGAGCGACGCGATGGCCGGCCCGCCGAGCGGCATCACGACCCGCGTGAACAGCCGCAGCTCCCCCGCCCCGTCGAGCCGGGCCGCCTCCAGCAGCTCACGCGGGATCTCCGCGAAGAAGTTGCGCAGCAGGAAGATCGCGAAGGGCAGGCCGAAGGAGACGTGGAAGAGGACGACCCCGAGCGTCGTCTCGAAGATGCCGATCTCGCCGAAGAGCTTCGACACGGGGACCAGCGCCACTTGCACGGGCACGACGAGCAGCCCGACGACGCCCAGGAACCACCAGTCGCGGCCGGGGAAGTCCATCCAGGCGAAGGCGTACCCGGCGAGCGAGCCGATGACGACGACGAGCACGGTCGCCGGGACGGTGATGAGGACGGTGGACAGCAGGGAGCCGGTGATGGTCGCGTTGTCGAACAGCGCGGCGTAGTTGGCGGTGGTGAGCTGGGCGGGAGCGGTGAAGACCTCCCACCAGCCCGAGGCGTTGATATCGGTGGGCGCGCGCAGCGAGGACAGCAGCAGACCGACGGTCGGCATCAGCCAGAAGAGCGCCACGAGGACCAGGAAGACGCGCATGAGCCCGCCACCGGTGCGGGCGGCGACGCGCGCGCCGAGCGGCACCCGGCCGGAGGGCGCTTCGGGGGTGTGCCGGGCGCTCATCGTCGCGTCTCCTTCCGGATGCGGCGCACGTTGAAGAACATCACCGGGATCACCAGCAGGAGGAGCAGCACGGAGATCGCGCTGCCGACGCCGAGGTGGGCGTCCGTGCCGAAGGAGGAGCGGTAGAGCTGGAGCGCCAGGACGTTGGCGTCGTCCTGCACCGAGCCCGGGGCGATGATGAAGACCAGGTCGAAGATCTTCAGGACGTTGATCATCAGGGTGACGAGGACGACCGCGAGGACCGGTGCGAGGAGCGGGATCGTGACGCGGCGGAAGACCTGCCACTCGTTGGCGCCGTCCACGCGGGCCGCCTCGAGGAGTTCGCGGGGCAGCCCCGCGAGTCCCGCCGCGATCAGCACCATCGCGAAGCCCGCCCACATCCATACGTAGCTGCCGATGATGGCGGGTGTGACGAGGGACGGGCCGAGCCAGTCGACGCCGTTGTAGCGTTCCCGGAAGTTCGACTCGGGCAGGCGCAGGTGGGCGCCGTCCGCCGCCGCGGGCAGGGTGAACGTGCCGTCCGCGCCCGCCGTCGCCGTGGCGACCACCGATCCGTCCTTGACGGCCTCCACCTTGAGGCCCTTGAGGCCGAGCTCCCGGGGGTCGATGGTGTTGGGCGTGCCGCCGCCGCCCCGCGTGAAGTCCAGCCAGGCCGTGCCGGTGATCCCGCCGCCGCTCGCGCCGTCCGCCGGAGGCGCGGCGGCGGGCTTCGCGTCGTCCGGCATCTTCCCGGGCGCCACGCCGACCAGCGGCAGCTCGACCCGGGTTCCCGCCCGCACGGGCTCCTTGGTGATGAACGCCCCGCCGCCCGCCGCCTCGAGCGGGTGGACGGGCAGCGGGCGGGCCTGGGGATAGCCGGCCGACTCGGCGAAGGTGTCGTGCACACCCACCCAGACGGCGTTGGCCACGCCGCGGTCCGGGTCCTGCTCGTACACCAGGCGGAAGATGATGCCCGCGGCGAGCATCGAGATCGCCATCGGCATGAAGACGATCAGCTTGAACGCCGTACCCCAGCGGACCCGTTCCGTCAGCACCGCGAAGATCAGGCCGAGGGCGGTGGCGACGGTCGGGGCCACGACGACCCAGACGGCGTTGTTCCTGACGGCGGTGAGGATGGTGTCGTCGGTGAAGATCTCCGTGTAGTTGCCGAATCCGACGAAGCCGCTGCCGGACTGGTCGAAGAAGGAGCGGTGGACCGAGTACGCGATCGGGTAGACCACGAGCGCCCCGAGCAGGACCAGGGCGGGCAGCAGGAAGCAGGCCGCGACGAGCCTGCGGGTGCCGGTCACGCCCCTGGCCCCGGGGCCGCGCCCCGGCAGGGGGCCCGGCGCGGGCTTGGGCGCGGCGCCCGGCGCGGGGCCGGGCGTGGGGCCGGGCGTGGCGGGGTCCGGCGCGGGGCCGGGCGTCGTGGGCAGGGCCGACATCGCGTCAGCCCCTGTTCTTGAACGCCTTGGCCGCCTCGGCCTCCAGGCGTGCCTGAATCCCCGCGATGTCCTTCGGGTTCTTCAGGAAGTCCTGGAGCGCCTTCCACTCGCCCCGGCCCGGCGTACCGCCGAACGACTGCGGCATCTGGTCCGACATGTCGAAGCGGAAGTCGTCACCCGCGGCGATGAGCGCCTTGGCGATGTCACGCTGGACGTCGTTCGGGTACGCCGCCGGGTCCAGGGACTTGTTGGGGGAGACGAACCCGCCCTGTCCGGCCCAGACCCGCGCCGCGTCCGGGGAGGCGAGGAAGGTCAGCAGCGCCTGCGTGGCCGGCTTGTCGGTCAGCCCGACGGCCACGTCGCCCCCAGTCACCACCGGGGCCTGCGAGCCCACCGCCGGGAACGGGAACACCTTCGCGTCCGTACCGATCTTGGCCTCGGTCTGACTGATGTTGATCGAGACGAAGTCGCCCTCGAAGACCATGCCGGCCTTCGGCTGGTCCCCGCCGGTGAACGTCTGCGTGACGGACGCCGGGAACTCCGTCTGGAGCGCCCCGTCCGCGCCGCCCGCGATCAGGTTCGGCTTGCCGAACAGCTCGGCGAGCGTGGTGAGGGCCTGCTTCACGGACGGATCGGTCCACTTGATTTCGTGCTTGGCGAGTTGGTCGTACTTCTCGGGGCCGGCCTGGGAGAGATAGACGTTCTCGAACCAGTCGGTGAGGGTCCAGCCGTCCGCGCCGCCGATCGAGACCGGGGTGACGCCGGACGCGGAGATCGTCTCCGCCGTGGACAGCAGCTCCTTCCACGTCTTTGGCTCGGACGCGCCCGCGTTGTCGAAGACCGCGGTGTTGTACCAGATCAGCGACTTGTTGGCGGCCTTGAAGTACACGCCGTACGGGGTGCCGTCGACCGCGCCGAGGTTTTGCCAGCCCTGGGAGTAGTTCTTGGCCAGCTGGGCCTTGGCCGGTGCCCCGAGCGGTTCGGCCCACCCGCGCTCCACGGCCTGGTGGAGCGCGCCGACCTGCTGGAGCATCGCCACGTCCGGCGGGGAGCCACCCGCGATCTTCGTACCGATGTAGTTGAGCATCGCGTCCTGCGTCGGGACGTACGACACCTCGGCTCCGGTGCGCTTCTCGAACTCATCGAGCACCTTGGTGAACGCCTGTTGCTCGGGGCCGGTCCAGACGGCCACCACCTGGAGCTTCTGCCCGTTCAGCTTCGGCAGCCGGACCGTGGCCGCCGTCTCGCCGCCGCCCTTCGTCGGTCCGGCCCCGCCCGTGGAGCCGCCTCCGCCACCGCAGCCGGCGAGGGCGAGAGCGCCGGCGGCGACCATCGCCACGGCGGCCTTGCGTGTGCTCGTGCGAAGAGTTGTGCGCATCACTGCCCCGTCTCTCGCGTGCACTCTTCCGTGCGCGTACGCGTCCCGTGCGGTCAGGTCTACGCCGGGTGTGCGGGTGTCGCAATACCGCCTTCCCTGTCAACTGCCTGATCGTAATGGGGTCGTGACGTCGCGTCAGTGATGGCTGGGTGCGATGAGGGGCGGCATCGGGGAGGCGTCGACCGAGCGCGCCGCCCGGTCCAGCGCGCTGGCGAGCAGCGCCAGGTCGGTGGGGCCGTTGCCCAGTTCACGCACCGGGCGGCGGGTCGGCGGGTCCCCCATCCGCTCCCACTCCAGGGGCACGACGGTGGGCCGCTGTGTCGCCGTACGAGGAATGCGGCCGGTCACCCGGCCGGCCTGGAACGGCGTCACCCGGCCGTCCGGGTGCCCGAGCCTGCCGCGCCCCGGCGCGGGGTCCTCGGGGCCGGGCGACACCGGCGGGGCGTCCAGCACGACACGCAGCCGCGCACCGTGGGCCAGGTCCGTGTCGGCCGTACGGTCCGGGCGGGCGGACGTCGCCACGAGGTGGACGCCCAGACGGTGACCGTCCCGCGCCACGGCCTCCAGCGCGCGGACGACCGACCCGGCGGCGGGGCGGCCCGGGCTGCCGAGCGCGGGCGCCACCAGCGCGTCGTAGTCGTCGACCAGGACCACCAGGCGGGGCAGCGGGGGCGGCACCTCCGCCTTGGCGCGGACGGCGCCCTGTCCGCCGGCGGGGCGCAGGCGCAGCGTGCCGGTGGACGGGGAGTCCACGTCCGACGGGTCGGCGGGCCGCCGCGGGCCCACCATGCGGTCCGCCACCTCACGCCGGGTGTGCCACTCGGCGAAGTCCTGGCGGCCCAGCAACTCGGCGCGCCGCTTCAGCTCCGCCCCGAGCGCCTGCGCGAACGCGCGCATCCGCACCGGGTCCGAGGCGACCAGGTGCTCGGTCGCGTGCGGCAGCTCCGTACAGGGCGCGAGACCCTCGCCGCGCTCCCCACCCGCGCCGTCGACGAGCAGCAGGCCCAGCCGGTCCGGGCGGGACGCGGCGGCCAGCGACGCCGCCACCGACCGCAGCAACTCCGTGCGACCGCTGCCCGCCGGCCCCTCGATCAGCAGGTGGGGGCCCTCCGTCGTGAGGTCGACGGCGAGCGGGCCGCGCGGCCCGGTGCCCAGCACGGCCGTGCCGTCCGGGGCCGAGGCCCAGCGCGCCATCAGGGACGCGGGCGTGGCGCGGGCGAGCCCCAGCTCGTCGAGGAGCCGCGCGGACGGGGGCAGCGCCATGGCCGCCATCCGGCCCGGCGGGGCGGCGCCCTCGGTACGCAGCGGGGCCAGGGCGCGCGCGAAGCGCTCCGCCCAGGCGGGGGAGACGGCGTCCACGGTGCCGACGGTGCCGTGGCCCACGGGCTGCCCCCCGGCCGTGCGCATCAGGCGCAGCGCCGTCGCCACGTCACCCGACAGCAGCGCGACCGCCCCGCACTCGCGGAACGGCAGCGACACCGCGCACGCGCTCTCGTACGTCGCCGCGACCGGGGAGAGCGGTGAGGCCGCCGGGGTCTCGGCCAGACAGATCAGGTGGATGCCCGCCGCCGCGCCCGCCCCGGCGAGCCGGGCCGTCGTCTCGCGCAGCGCGGCCGAGCCCGGGTCGCCGTCGACGACCACGACCGTGCGGGGCCCGTCGTACCGCTCGGCCGCATCCGTGACGGCCTTGCGGTCCGCGCTCGCCCAGCCGGGGCCGAGCGGTCCGTCGTCCAGCCGCCGCGTCAGCTCCGCCGCCCGCGCGGCGGCCTGCTCCCGGTCGTACGCCAGGAGCAGCCGGCAGTCCTGGCCGTGGCCCGGCCGCAGGTGCGGCAGCCAGCCGAGCCACGCCCACTCCCGCTTCCGGGCGGCGCCGCCGATCAGCACGATCTCCAGCTCGGCCGGCGGGTGCAGCGCGGCGAGCTGCGCCACGACGGAGCGGGTCAGGCCAAGGAGCCGGGGGCGCGGCCCGGCGAGCCCGAGCGATCCGGCCTCGCGCAGCCCGACGGTGACCGGTACGGCGGGCAGGTCGGCCCGGTCGGTCGTCCCCAGCCGTACGACGAGCGTCTCGGGGTGGCCCGGGCCGCGCTCCCAGAGCCGGGGGCCGGGGCCGAGCGCGGTGAGCAGCACGGCGGCCGGGTCGGGCCAGGTCTCGCCTCCGGGAGGGCGCGTGCCGGAGCCCGGCGCCTCCGGCGGCGCGGTGCCCGCGCCCTCCTCGCCGCGCCCGCCCGCGAGCCGCCGCGCCCAGGCGCCTATGCCCCGCTTGCGCGTCGCGCCCCGGGGCGCCTGCCCGGACGCGGGTTCCGCCGCGGGGACGGGGCCGGGTACGGGAGTGCCTCGGGCGGGCGTGCCGTGCGGGGGTACGGGACCGGCGGAGGGCGCGGAGGACCGGCCGGGCGCGGGCACGGCGCCGCCGGGGGGCGCCGTGCCGTACGGCGGGGCCGCGGTCGCCGTCGTCGGCGCGGGGCCGCCGGCCGGGCGCGCACCGGGCACGCGTGCGTGGGCGCCGGTCGCGCGGGCGTCGGCGCCGGGGACGGAGCCGTCCCGCCGGGCGCCGTCGGCCGGGGCCTGGCCGGGGGCGCCGCCCGCCGGGGTGTGGGGGCCCGCCGGGGCAGGGAAGGAGGAGTCCGGGGCCGCCGCGCCGCTCGGGAGCGGGACGCGCAGATGGCCCTCGCCGTCCGGGGTGGTCGGCAGCGGGGCGCCGTCCAGGGCCGGGGAGCCGGTGCTCAGGCGCAGGACGGACTCGCCCAGGCGCAGGAGGGCACCCGGCGGCAGGGGAACCGAGCGCGGTCCCACCTCCGCGCCGTCCAGCGTCGTGCCGTTGGTGGAGCCCAGGTCGGCGACGGTGACCCGGCCGCTCTCGGCCACCGTCACCGCGCAGTGCAGGCGCGATACGTCCGGGTCGTCCAGCGGGACGTCCGCGTCGGCGGAGCGGCCGATCCGGATCTGCCCGCCGTGCAGCAGGTGGACACCGCCCGCGTCGGGACCCGCGACCACGTGGAGGCGCGCCGAGACGCCGTCCAGGGGTGCGTGGTCCTCGCCCGGGACCTGGAGGGAGAGCACCGCGCCGTCCACCAGCGGCGGCTCGCCCAGCACGCTGCGCTGCGCGTCGAGCCGCTCCCCGCCCGCGTACAGCACGACCGCGCCCGAGGTGTCGGGGCCCGCCACGACGGAGGCCAGCCCGGAGGCCACGGCGGCCAGCGCGGTGCCCGCGGGGGCGGTGACGAGCACGTCACACGCGCGCCCCGCGGTCTGGCCGCCGAGCGGCGCCGCGAGGACGGTCAGCCGGATCTGCATCGCCGTCAGCGGTCCCTTCTGCGCGGCGCGCCCGACAGGGGAGGGGAACAGCCCGGCGATCCCCCCGCCACCGCGGACGCGTCGTCCGGTTGAGTGCTGGAGGCATCCTCGCACCTGCGACTGACAACACGCCCGGCACCCGCCATTGAATGATCTTGAATGCTCGGCCCCGATCAACAAAACGCCTGCATGTGCCCAGGTTGGGATCACCCATGGCAACCATGTACGGAAAGAGTGCGTCTTCGGCTCAGAACGGGACCGGAAGATGACCGGCCGGTGTGCCGCGCCGCGGCACTACAGTGGTCGGACACCCGGGCGGGCCCGAGAGGCAGGCGCGGGCCAGGCAAGGACCACGATCGCAGGGAGCGCATGACCGTGCGGCCAGTCGGCAGCAAGTACCTGCTCGAGGAGCCGCTCGGACGCGGCGCCACGGGCACCGTCTGGCGAGCCCGCCAGCGGGAAACCGCGGGCGCCGAGGCGGCCGTGCCGGGCCAGCCCGGCGAGACAGTCGCGATCAAGGTCCTCAAGGAGGAGCTCGCGAACGACGCGGACGTGGTGATGCGCTTCCTGCGGGAGCGCTCCGTCCTCCTCCGCCTCACCCACCCCAACATCGTCCGCACCCGCGACCTGGTCGTCGAGGGCGACCTGCTCGCCCTCGTCATGGACCTGGTCGACGGCCCGGACCTGCACCGCTACATCCGCGAGAACGGCCCGCTCACCCCGGTCGCCGCCGCCCTCCTCACCGCCCAGATCGCCGACGCGCTCGCCGCCAGCCACGCCGACGGCATCGTCCACCGCGACCTGAAGCCCGCCAACGTGCTGCTCTCCGAGCGGGACGGGCGGATGCACCCGATGCTCACCGACTTCGGCATCGCGCGCCTCGCGGACTCCCCGGGCCTCACCCGTACGCACGAATTCGTCGGCACGCCCGCGTACGTCGCGCCCGAGTCCGCCGAGGGCCGCCCGCAGACCTCCGCCGTGGACGTCTACGGCGCCGGAATCCTGCTCTACGAGCTCGTCACGGGCCGCCCCCCGTTCGCCGGCGGCAGCGCGCTCGAAGTCCTCCACCGCCACCTCAGCGAGGAGCCGCGCCGCCCCTCGACCGTCCCCGGTCCGCTGTGGACCGTCATCGAGCGCTGCCTGAGCAAGGACCCGGAGCGCCGCCCCAGCGCCGAGAACCTCGCCCGGGGCCTGCGTACCGTCGCCGCCGGCATCGGCGTGCACGCCACGCCCGCGCAGATCGAGGCGGCCGAGGGAGTCGGCGCGCTGCTCGCCCCCGACCCGGCCCCGGCGCCCGTCCCGGAGACCCCCGGCGCATGGGGTCTCCCCAGCCCGGAGAGCGACGCGACCCAGGTGCTGCCCGGCAACGCGGGCCAGTACGACCCCAACGCCGCGACCAGCGTCATGCCCACCAGCGGCCCCGGCGGCCCCGGCGCGGCCGACCCGACCGCGGTCATGCCCCCCGTGCCGCCGCGTCCCGACGGGCCGCCGCAGCCCGCGGACCCGCACCCCTGGCAGACCCAGCTGCGGGCCGTCCGCGACCGCAACGAGCAGACGCAGGTCCAGTACCTCGACCCGAACGAGGACCCCCTGCGCCGCCGCCCGCAGCGCCGCCCCCAGCCGCCCCAGCCCCAGCAGTACCCGCCGCAGCCGCCGCAGTCGCAGCAGCGTCGGCCCCAGCCCCAGCCCCAGCCGCAGCAGCAGCGACCGCCGCAGTACGCGCCGCCGCCCCCGCCGCCGCAGCAGTACGCCCCTCAGCACCAGCCCCGGCACCCGCAGCCCCGGCACCACCAGCCGCCTCACCCGCAGCCGCGGCAGCCCGCGCAGCCGACCCCGCGTCCGCCGCGCGAACCGCGCGCCCCCCGGCAGCGCAGCGCGAACCCGATGCGGATCCCGGGCCTCGGCTGCCTCAAGGGCTGCCTGTTCACGATCGTGCTGTTCATCGTGGCGGGCTGGTTGATCTGGGAGCTGACCCCCCTTCAGGACTGGGTCGCGCAGGGCAAGAGCTACTGGCAGGCCATCGGCGACGCCGTGTCGACGGTGAGCAACTGGATCTCGGAACTCGGCGGGAGCGGCGACACGCCCAGCACCCCTGCCGGGTAACCCTGCCGATTTGTCGACTTCCGAGGGGTGATTTCCCCTCGGAGGTGAATGCCGGCGCCTGTGGCCGCGTAACTTTGTCGGGAACGCCAGCCGCTGAGGGAGCAGTCTTGGCACGGAAAATCGGCAGCCGGTACACGGCCCATCAGATCCTGGGGCGGGGCAGCGCCGGCACGGTATGGCTCGGCGAGGGCCCGGAGGGCCCCGTCGCCATCAAGCTGTTGCGCGAGGACCTGGCGTCCGACCAGGAGCTGGTCGGACGCTTCGTCCAGGAGCGCACCGCCCTGCTCGGGCTGGACCACGCGCGCGTGGTGGCCGTCCGCGACCTCGTCGTCGACGGCAACGACCTCGCGCTCGTCATGGACCTGGTGCGCGGCACCGACCTGCGCACCCGCCTGGACCGCGAGCGCCGGCTCGCCCCCGAGGCCGCCGTCGCGATCGTCGCGGACGTCGCCGAGGGCCTGGCCGCCGCGCACGCCGTCGGGGTCGTCCACCGCGACGTCAAGCCGGAGAACATCCTGCTGGACATGCAGGGCCCACTCGGCCCCGGTGGCGCCCACCCCGCCCTGCTGACCGACTTCGGCGTCGCCAAGCTCATCGACACCCCCGGCCGCACCAAGGCGCTGCGGGCGGCGGGCGGGCACTCCCCGAACCCGCCGAGGATCCTCGGCACGCCGGACTACCTGGCACCGGAGATCGTCGAAGGGCTGCCGCCCCGCGCGGCCGTCGACATCTACGCCCTGGCCACGGTCCTGTACGAGCTCCTGGCGGGCTTCACGCCCTTCGGCGGCGGACACCCCGGCGCCGTACTGCGCCGCCACGTCACCGAGACGGTGGTCCCGCTCCCCGGCATCCCGGACGAGCTGTGGCAGCTGATCGTCCAGTGCCTGGCCAAGGCCCCCGCGTCCCGCCTGCGCGCCTCGGAGCTGGCAGCCCGGCTGCGCGAGCTGCAGCCGCTCGTCGCGGGCATGCCGCCGCTGGACGTGGACGAGCCGGACGCCGAGGCGCCCCGGGAGCCGTACGAGGACGACCCCTACCCGACCCTCCCGAACGCGCCGCGACGCGCCGCCGTCCCCCTGGTCCACGGCTCGGCCCCCGACTCCAACCGGGACACCCACACCTCCATGCGCGTCCCGGCCCCCGACGAGCTCTCCGGCGGCCCCCTGGGCACCGCCCGCGCGCCCCGCCCGGCCGGCGGGCGCCGCCCCGGGTCCGCGCGCCACAAGTCCGAAGCGGTACGCAAACGCCGCATCGCGCTCGGTATCGCCGCCGCCGCGCTGCTCGCGGCCGCCGGGGTCGGCGGATACGTGGTGACCAGCGGCGACGAGGAAACCGCCCCGCCCCGGGACTCCCGGCAATCGGCCCCCTCGCAGCCCTAGCCGAGCCCCGGGACAGCCTGACGGGCCGGGCTGTCCCGGGCAGCCGTTACGCTGGTGTCGTGGCAGTCGTCGATGTATCCGAAGAGCTGAAGTCCCTCTCCTCGACCATGGGGTCGATCGAGGCCGTCCTGGACCTCGACAAGCTGAGGGCAGACATCGCCGTGCTCGAGGAGCAGGCCGCGGCCCCATCCCTGTGGGACGACCCGGACGCGGCGCAGAAGATCACGAGCAAGCTCTCGCACCTCCAGGCCGAGGTGCGCAAGACCGAGGCGCTGCGCGGTCGCATCGACGACCTCGCCGTCCTCTTCGAGCTGGCCGAGGAGATGGACGACGCCGACACCCTCGCCGAGGCCGAGGCGGAGCTCGTCTCCGTCCGCAAGGCCCTCGACGAGATGGAGGTCCGTACGCTCCTGTCCGGCGAGTACGACGAGCGCGAGGCGCTGGTCAACATCCGCGCCGAGGCCGGCGGCGTCGACGCCTCCGACTTCGCCGAGCGACTCCAGCGCATGTACCTGCGCTGGGCCGAGCGCCACGGTCACTCGACGGAGATCTACGAGACGTCGTACGCGGAAGAGGCCGGCATCAAGTCGACCACCTTCGTCGTCAAGGCGCCGTACGCCTACGGCACGCTCTCCGTGGAGCAGGGCACGCACCGTCTGGTCCGCATCTCCCCGTTCGACAACCAGGGCCGCCGCCAGACGTCCTTCGCGGGCGTCGAGGTGCTCCCGGTCGTCGAGTCGTCCGACCACGTCGAGATCGACGAGTCCGAGCTGCGCATCGACGTGTACCGCGCCTCGGGCCCGGGTGGCCAGGGCGTCAACACCACCGACTCGGCGGTCCGGATCACCCACATCCCGACCGGCATCGTCGTCTCCTGCCAGAACGAGCGCTCCCAGATCCAGAACAAGGCGAGCGCGATGAACGTCCTCCAGGCGAAGCTCCTCGAGCGCCGCCGTCAGGAGGAGCAGGCCAAGATGGACGCCCTCAAGGGCGACGGCGGCAACTCCTGGGGCAACCAGATGCGGTCGTACGTCCTGCACCCGTACCAGATGGTCAAGGACCTCCGTACGGAGCACGAGGTCGGCAACCCGCAGGCCGTGCTGGACGGCGAGATCGACGGATTCCTGGAGGCGGGCATCCGCTGGCGGAAGCAGCAGGAGAAGTAACGTCCCGCGGACAGCGGACCGTTCGGCGCCGGATTCCCCTCGGGGGCCGGCGCCGCTTGCGTATGCCGGGCCAATTCGCTGACGCAAGCGGCGAGTAGACTGTTTCAGCGCTTTGTCGACAAGGGAACCGGCCGCAGTGAGGCCGTTGTTCGGGGATTACGTCACAGTTGCATCGTTGCACGCCGGGCAAGTGTGATCATTTGGGGCATCGCACGCGCAACCGCCTTGACGCTTATATGAAAAGTGGGAAAGCTGACGCGCGGCATGCGCATGTCCGGGGCGCGTGTATCGGGGGAATCACGAGTACGGCCCCCAGTGTCCGCTGCCCCGAGCGCTGCTCCACTGACGAATCAGCTACTGGGGGTAGCACGCAGATGACCAAGAAGACGCGGGTCCGCGTTGCGCGAATCGCAGCCGGTGCGGTGATCGCCGCCGGTGCGTCCCTGACCGCAGCGGGCGCCGCTTCGGCGGTCGGCATAGACGTCAACGTCGCCGGTATCGGCGTCCAGGCCGGGGTGAACGAGAGCGGCGTGGAAGCCGGTCTCGGTATCGGCGGGGACGACGGCGGCAGCGATTCCGTCGGCCAGATCGCCGGCGGTGTGCAGGGTGGTGGCGACCAGGGTGGTGGCGACCAGGGCGGTGCCCAGGGTGGTGGCGACCAGGGCGGTGCCCAGGGTGGTGGCGACCAGGGTGGTGGCGACCAGGGTGGTGGCGTCCAGGGTGGCGTCCAGGGCGGTGCCCAGGGTGGCGCTCAGGGTGGCGGCGACCAGGGTGGCGTCCAGGGCGGTGCCCAGGGTGGCGCTCAGGGTGGCGGCGACCAGGGTGGTGTCCAGGGTGGCGGCGACCAGGGCGGTGCCCAGGGTGGTGCCCAGGGTGGCGCTCAGGGTGGCGTCCAGGGTGGCGGCGACCAGGGTGGTGCCCAGGGTGGCGTCCAGGGCGGTGTCCAGGGTGGCGGCGACCAGGGTGGTGCCCAGGGTGGCGTCCAGGGCGGTGTCCAGGGTGGCGGCGACCAGGGTGGTGCCCAGGGTGGCGTCCA
>NZ_JBEXQK010000044.1:0-55242 GCF_040612535.1 Streptomyces sp. NPDC006368 | reverse complement strand
GTGCTCCCGGCCGCCCCGCCGCGTATCCATGAGGCATCGGACGACTCGGGGTGGGGCATGGCCTTCTGGGACAACCTGTGGCGGAACAACACGGTGGCACAGTTCGACTCGGGCAGCGCCACGACGAACTCCATCGACCTGACCAAGCGGCGGCCGACCGTCTCGCTCACCAAACAGGGCGCCGCCACCGGCAACCTGCGCGTCAACCTCTCCTGGCGGATGCGCACCTCCGACATCGAGGGCCGCTCCAAACAGAGCGGCCGGCTGCTGCGGCACCCCTTCAAGCTCTTCCAGCCCGAAGTGGTCCAGGCCCACACCCAGGGCGTGGTCAACGTGGACCTCGACATCGGGTGCCTGTGGGAGATGGCCGACGGCAGCAAGGGTGTGGTCCAGCCGCTCGGCGGCTTCTTCGGGGACCTCAACACACCGCCGTACGTGAAGCTCAGCGGGGACGACCGGTTCGGAGCACCGTCAGGCGAGACGATCTTCGTCAACCTCGATCACCGCGAGGCGATCAAGCGACTGCTGTTCTTCGTCTACATCTACGACCAGACACCGGCCTTCGACCGCACGCACGCCACGATGACGCTCTACCCGAGCAACGGCCCGCGCATCGAGATCGAACTCGACGAACGCGCCCCACAGGCCCGCTCGTGCGCGGTGTTCCTGCTGGAGAACGTCAAGGGTGAGCTCGTGGTACGCCGCGAGGTGCGGTTCGTGTACGGCTTCCAGGCCGAGCTGGACCGGCTGTACGGGTGGGGCCTGCAGTGGGGGCGCGGCTTCAAGGCCGGCAAGGTCTGAGGCCTCGCCCGGTCAGTTCCGTACGAACTGGGGGCCCATCGGCGGCAGCCGGAAGCCCGGGTCCGGGGCGGGCGCCGCGGCGGCGGCCGGCTGGGGATAGCCGTACGCGGGCTGCGGCGCGGGAGCGGCGGCCGGCTGGGGGTAGCCGTAGGCGGGCTGCGGATACCCGTACGCGGGCGCGCCGGCCGGCGGAGGCGGGGCCGGAGGGGTGGTGGGCGGAGCCGGAGGGGTGGTGGGCGGAGCCGGGGGAGCGGGAGGCGCGGCCGGGGCTTGCGGCTCCTGCCGCGCGTCCGGCGCCGGCTCCGGTGCCGTCCCGCCGGTGCCCTCGCCGCGGTCCTGCCCGGCGTCCTCGGCGTCCTCGGCGTCTTCGTCCACCGAGATGCCGAACGCGGTCGCCAGGCCGATCAGCCCCGTCGGATAGCCCTGCCCTACGGCGCGGAACTTCCAGCCATCCCCGCGGCGGTACAGCTCGCCGCAGATGATCGCCGTCTCCGCACCCGTCTCCGGCTTCACGTCGAACACGGCCAGCGGCTCGGCGGCGCCCGAGCCCGCGTCGTACAGCAGGATCCGCAGGTCCCGTACGCGGTCGAAGGTGTCACCGTCCGACGACGCCGCCAGCACCACCTGGTCCACCGACGCGTCCAGCGCCGCCAGGTCGGCCTCGACCGTGTCGGTCAGCCCCTCCGTGACGCGCTTCTTCGACAGCCGCCGGACCAGGCCGGACGGGTGACGCGGCTGGTTGTAGAAGACGAAGTCCTCGTCCGAACGCACCCGGCCGTCGGTGCCGAGCAGCAGCGCCGAGGCGTCCACGTCGGGAATCCCCGGGCCGGGGGTCCAGCACAGGACGGCCCGGACGGCCGCGGCGTCGAGCGGGACGTTCGAGCCCTTCAGCATGGCGTGCGTCATGCCCGTCATCCTGCCTGGCCGTCCACGGGCCGGACAACGCGGGGGCCGGGTGTGGCCGTGCGTGGGGGGCGATAAGCAGCCGAGTTACCTGAAGTTCATGCACATGGGGAACCCGCGACACCCGTCTCTACGTACTATTACCGGCCACATGTCATCCGGGCCTCACCGCCAGTTCGGGGGAGTTATATGCGTCATTTCGGGCACATCCCGCCCGCTTCCCGGGTCGGGCTCTTCCATCGGGAGCCCTGCGAGTTCACCGGCGAATCCCCGGCGCGGGTGCTCGCGGCGGCCCTCGGGGCCACGCTCTACAGCCCCGCCACACGGCCGCGGCTCGCCGACGACGTCCTGAAGCAGGTGGGACGCGGGGTCGTATCGATGGTGCTGTGCCTGGAGGATTCCATTGATGACGCCGAGGTGGAAGGGGCCGAGGAGAATCTCGTCCGCCAGCTCGGCGACCTCCACCGGCGCGGCGCCGAGACGCCCCTGCTCTTCGTCCGCGTCCGCGAGCCCGCCCAGATTCCCGACCTGGTTCGGCGGCTGGGGACGGCCGGGCGGCTGCTGTCCGGATTCGTACTACCCAAGTTCACGGAGGAGCGTGGCGCGGCCTTCCTGGAGGCCCTCACGTCCGCCGAAGCGACGAGCGGCCGACGGCTGTTCGCCATGCCCGTCCTCGAGTCCCCGGAACTGCTCCACCTGGAGACCCGGGCCGAGACCCTGACCGGCATCGGCCGGATCGTGGACAAGTACCGCGACCGGATCCTGGCCCTGCGGCTCGGCGTCACCGACTTCTGCTCCGCGTACGGGCTGCGCCGCTCACCCGACATGACCGCCTACGACGTCCAGATCGTCGCGGGCGTCATCGGGGACGTGGTGAACGCGCTGGGCCGCTCCGACGGCACCGGATTCACCATCACCGGACCGGTCTGGGAGTACTTCCGCCTCGGCGAGCGCATGTTCAAACCGCAGCTGCGCCGCAGCCCCTTCACGGAACAGCGCGCCGACGAGCTGCGCACCGCGCTCATCGAGCACGACCTGGACGGGCTGCTGCGGGAGATCGAGCTCGACCGGGCCAACGGGCTGCTGGGCAAGACCTGCATCCACCCCTCGCACGTGCTGCCCGTGCACGCGCTGTCCGTCGTCAGCCACGAGGAGTTCAGCGACGCGCAGGACATCCTCCGGCCGGAGCGGGGCGGCGGTGGAGTGATGCGCTCCGCGTACACGAACAAGATGAACGAGGTGAAGCCGCACCGCGCGTGGGCCGAGCGGACCCTCCAGCGCGCCGAGGTCTTCGGCGTCGCCAAGGAGGACGTCGGCTTCGTGGAGCTGCTCACGGCCGGAATGGCCACGTGACGCCGGTCGGACCGGTGGAGCCGGTGGAGGCCGTGCCTCCGGGCAGGCGCGCGCACCCGGCGCCTCCCCCGAGGGAGAACATGAAGGAGAGCGTGAAGGAGAACGAGAACGTGGTGTGGTCGGGCACATGGGTCGCCGAGCGGCTCGGCGTCGAGCTGACCGGCGACGCGTCGCTGCGCGACCTGCTGGGCCTGGCCCTGCGGCGCAACCCGAAGCGGGCGCACCTGCTCGTCTCCCACGTGCTCGGCAAGCACGTCCCACAGAGCCCGCGTGTGGTCTGGCGGTCCGGTTACGACCTGGGCGTACGCGTCCGTGAGCTGCTCGGCCCCGCCGACGCGCCCCGGGCGGTCGTCCTCGGGTACGCGGAGACGGCGACCGGCCTCGGCCACTCGGTCGCGGACGGGCTGGGCGTCGCGCCGTACCTGCACTCGACGCGCCGCCCCGTCGAGGGTGTCGCGCGGGCGGGCGGCTTCGAGGAGTCCCACTCGCACGCCACCTCGCACCTCCTCCTTCCCGAGGACCCGGCGCTGCTCGCCGGCCCCGGGCCGCTGGTGCTGGTCGACGACGAGTTCTCCACCGGCAACACGGTGCTCAACACGGTGCGCGCCCTCCACGAGCGCTACCCGCGCGAGCGGTACGTCATCGTGGCCCTCGTCGACATGCGGTCGGAGGCCGACCGGGGCCGGCTCGCGGACTTCGCGGCGGAGATCGGCGCCCGCGTGGACCTCGTGACGCTCGCCTCGGGGACCGTGCGCCTGCCGGACGGCGTGCTGGAGAAGGGCCAAGCGCTGGTGGCGCGGTACGAAACGGCCCCTTCGGCCGTGTCCGCCGTGTCGGTCGCGCGGTCGGTGGACGGTCCGGTGGGCGGCCCGGTGGACGTCCACCGCGTGGAGCTCGGCTGGCCGGCCGGCGTACCGGACGGAGGCCGGCACGGCTTCACCCCGGCCCACCGCGCCCGCCTGGACGCCGCGCTCCCGGCCATGGCGGAACGCCTCGCCGCCGCGCTGGGGCTCGCGCCCGCCGACCCGGCCCGCCAGGCCGCCTCCGAGGGCGCCCGGCCCCGGGTCCTCGTGCTCGGGTGCGAGGAGCTGATGTACGCGCCGCTCGCCCTGGGCGTCGCGCTGGAGCGGCTGGCCGACGCGGACGTGCGGTACTCGACCACCACCCGCTCTCCCGTGCTCGCCGTGGACGACCCCGGCTACGCCATACGCACCCGGCTCGTCTTCCCCGCACACGACGAGCCCGCCGACGGCCCCGGCGACCGCTACGCCTACAACGTCGCGGGCGCGGGCTTCGACGCGGTCGTCGCCGTCGTCGACTCCACCGCCGACACGCCCGCCCTGCACGCCCCGGACGGCCTGCTGGCCCGGCTCGCCGCGCACATACCGCGCGTCCTGCTCGCCGTCGTCCCCTCGTACACACCCTCGTACACACCCAAAGGTGCCTCCATGCTGCCCGAGCCGCTGCGCGGTCCCGCCTTCTCCTCGTACGCCCCCGAAGAGGTCGGCTGGCTCCTCCAGGACCTCTCCGACGTCGAGCTGGAGGCGCCCACCGAGGAGCGCGAGGAGGCGATCCAGAAGGGCGGCGCGCACTACGCCGAGTCCCTGCCCGTCGAGTACCAGCCGAGCGACCGCTACCAGGAGCTGTTCCACGCGGCGCTGAAGACCTCCGCCGCCCGTATCGCCCGCGCCGTCGGTGCCGTCACCGAGACGGTCCTCGCCGAGAGGTCACCGCGCCCCGTGCTCGTGTCCCTCGCCCGCGCCGGCACCCCTGTCGGCGTCCTCATGCGCCGCTGGGCCCAGCACCGCCACGGGCTCGACCTCCCCCACTACGCCGTGTCGATCGTGCGCGGCCGGGGCATCGACGCCAACGCCGTGCGCTGGCTGCGACAGCACCACAACCCCGGCGACGTCGTGTTCGTCGACGGCTGGACCGGCAAGGGCGCCATCACCCGCGAACTGGCCGACGCCCTCAAGGACTTCGACGGCTTCAACCCGGAGATCGCGGTCCTCGCCGACCCCGGCTCCTGCGTCCGCACCTACGGCACCCGCGAGGACTTCCTCATCCCCTCCGCCTGCCTCAACTCCACCGTGTCCGGCCTCATATCGCGCACCGTCCTGCGCGCCGACCTCGTCGGCCCCCACGACTTCCACGGCGCCAAGTTCTACCGCGAGCTCGCCCGCGCCGACGTCTCCCACGCCTTCCTCGACACCGTCGGCGCCCACTTCGACGCGGTCACCGACGCCGTCGACGCCGACGCCAAGGAGCTCCTCGCCACCGACCGCACCCCCACCTGGGAGGGCTGGGCCGCCGTCGAGCGCATCAGCGAGGCGTACGGCATCCACGACGTCAACCTCGTCAAGCCCGGCGTGGGGGAGACCACCCGCGTCCTGCTGCGCCGCGTCCCGTGGAAGATCCTCGCCCAGCGCGGCGCCGGCGCCGACCTCGACCACGTACGCCTCCTCGCCGACCAGCGGGGCGTCCCGGTCGAGGAGGCCGACGACCTGCCGTACACCTGCGTAGGCCTGATCCACCCCCGGTACACCCGAGGGGCCACCGGCGCCGACGGCAGGGCGGCGAGCCAGGCATGAAGACGCTCATCGCCAGCGACCTCGACCGCACGCTCATCTACTCGTCCGCCGCCCTCGGCCTGACCATGCCGGACGCCGGGGCGCCCCGCCTGCTCTGCGTCGAGGTCTACCAGCACAGACCGCTGTCGTACGTGACCGAGACCGCCGCCGCGCTCCTCACCGAACTGCCGCGCCACGCCGTCTTCGTCCCGACCACCACCCGCACCCGCGAGCAGTACCACCGCATCCGGCTCCCCGGCCCCGACCCCGAGTACGCGATCTGCGCCAACGGCGGCCACCTCCTCGTCGACGGCGTCACCGACCCCGACTGGCAGCGCACCGTCGCCGACCGCCTCGCCGACGAGTGCGCCACCCTCGACGAGGTCCGCGCCCATCTGCTGGCCGCCGCCGACCCCGCCTGGCTGCTGAAGGAACGGGTCGCCGAGGACCTCTTCGCCTATCTCGTCGTCGAACGCGCCCTGCTGCCCGAAGGCTGGGTCAAGGAGCTCGGCGTCTGGGCGGAGGCACGCGGCTGGACCGTCTCCCTCCAGGGCCGGAAGGTGTACGCCGTACCGCAGCCGCTCACCAAGAGCGCCGCGATGCGGGAAGTCGCCCGACGCACCGGCGCGTCCCGCGTGCTGGCCGCCGGTGACTCGCTGCTCGACGCCGACCTGCTGCTCGCCGCCGACCGGGCCTGGCGGCCGGGCCACGGCGAGCTCGCCGACACCGGCTGGAGCGCCGGGAACGTGGACGTACTCGACGAGAACGGCGTCCTCGCGGGCGAGGAGATCCTGCGCCGCCTCCTCAGCTCCGCCGCGCTCCCGAACCCGGCTTGACCAGCCGCACACCCGCGAACACCACGACCGCGCCGACCGCCACCACCAGCACGGCCTTGGAGTAGAGGGACACGTAGCGCGTGACGTCCTCCCAGTTGTCGCCCAGGGTGTAACCGGCGAGGACGAAGACGGTGTTCCACAGCGCGCTGCCCAGCGTCGTCAGCGCGAGGAAGACCGGCAGCGGCATCCGCTCGATCCCGGCCGGTACCGAGATCAGCGAGCGGAAGATCGGGATCATCCGCCCGAAGAACACCGCCTTGGTGCCGTGGCGGGCGAACCACGCCTCCGTGCGCTCGATGTCGGCGACCTTCACCAGGGGCAGCTTCGCCGCTATGGCCACCGTACGGTCGCGGCCGAGCGCCGCCCCCACCCCGTACAGCGCGAGCGCGCCGATCACCGACCCGGCGGTCGTCCACAGCAGGACGGCGATCAGGTTCATCCGGCCGGTCGCCGAGGCGAACCCCGCCAGCGGCAGGATCACCTCACTGGGGAGGGGCGGGAAGAGGTTCTCGAGGGCGATGGCGATCCCGGCGCCGGGCGCGCCCAGCGCGTCCATGAGGCTGTTGATCCAGCGTTCCATGGCCCCACGCTAGGGACCCGTAGCTGAAGGCACCCTGAAGGCCGCCGCACGGTCGGGGCGCGGCCGATCGGCAGGGTCGCCGGCGGGTGACGCCGGGGTCGCCGGGCGGGGATCAGCCGCAGCAGCCTCCGCCGCAGCACCCGCCTCCGCCTCCGCCGCCGCTTCGCGCGGGCGCGGCGCCGCCCTTCGCCGTACCGCCGACGGCCACGGCCGACAGCAGCTTGACGGTGTCGTCGTGTCCGGCGGGGCAGGCGGCAGGGGCGGAGGACTCGGCCATGGGGCGGTTCAGCTCGAAGGAGTCCCCACAGGTGCGGCAGCGGTATTCGTATCGAGGCATGGCCACAGATTAGCGGCGAGCGCCACCGCCCCGTTCCTCACGAATCAGCTCCACGGCATGGGCGACCGTGGTCCGCACGGCCTCCGTCTCGCGCAGGAAGCGCCAGTAGTCGGGGTGACGGCCCTCCAGCCCGGCAATGGCCCGCTCCAGCCGGGCGACGGAGTCGTCGAGGGGACGGGCGTGCCGGGGGTCGGGGGTGGTGCGGCCGGCCATGGCGAGGCGCTGGGCGTCGCGGATGGCGAACCGGGTGCGCTCGATCTCCTGCTGCGGGTCCTCGGCGACGGCGTTCAGCCGGCGCAGCCGTTCGCCGGCGGCCGAGACGGCCTCGTCGGTGCTGTTGAGCAGCGCCCGTACGGTGGTGAGGAGGGCGGTCGTGTCGGCCCAGCGCTGTTCGGCGTGGGCGAGTTCCGCTTCCTTCAGCCTCTCCTCGGCCTGGCGGACGTTCTTCGCGGCCTGCTCGGGCACGGGCTGGAGGTCCTGCCAGCAGGCGACGGTGTAGCGGCGGCGCAGTTCGCTGAGGACGGGCTCGACGGCGGCGGCGCGGTGGGCCAGCGCCTGGGCCCGGGTACGCAGGGAGACGAGCCGTTTGGCCATCTCGGCGGCGCGCTCGGGCAGCCGCTCGGCCTCCATCCGTACGGCCTCGGCGTCCCGGACGACGCGGTCGGCGCGCTGGAGGGTGTCGGTGACGCCGTGGTGGCCGGCGCCCTGGTTGAGCCTGGTGAGTTCGGGGGCCAGCGCGGCGAGCCGGGCCGCGAGGTCATCGGCTCGCATTCCGGAGCTCCGCACCGCGTCGAGAGCGGTGCTCGCGGAGAGGAGCGCCGCCCTCGCCCGCTCCACGGCGGGCGCCAGCCGCGCCAGCTGCGTCTCCGCCTTGTCGAGCAGCGGCCCCAGCCCCTGCTCGAACCGGTCCAGCTCGCCCTTGACCCGTACGAGCGCGTCCTTGGCCCGGTTGAGCTCACCGCGCGCGCGTGCGGCGACGGAGGCCTCCAGGCCGTCCCGGTCCAAGTCGTACGCGTCGACTGCGGTGATGTACGCGTGGCTCACCTCGTCGATGCGCCGCCCGAGCGCCGCGAAGTCGTCCGCCGCGCGCCGCGCGGCGGGGGAGCCGTCCACCGCCGTGATCGTCTCGATCGAGATCCGCAGATCACGCTGCGCGGTGTCCAGCTCGTAGAACGCCGCCGCGGCGGCGTCCTTGGCGGCCTGCGCGTCGGCGCGCTGACTCTCGCCACGTCCGCCGAACCAGCGGCGCGTACCCCCACCTGCGAAGGCGGCCGGGGCGGCCGCGATCAGCAGCGGCACCGGCAGCAGCACCAGCGCGAGCAGGTCCTTCGCGTACCGCCGCGCGTGTGTCGCCGTCACATCCCGCTCCCGTGCCGTGTCCGCCCCTGCCGGTCAATTCTCCCACCAGTAAGGACGAACACACCGGCCCGTTAGTTCGCCGTACGCACGGTCACTTCCCCGTTGTCACTGCGGGCCTTCACCACGTGGGCGCTGCTCTCGTCGGTCGGCACGTCCACCGTGACGTCTCCGTTGTCGCTCCGCGCGGTCACGGCGTACGCGACCTCGTGCCCGCTGCCGCCCGGGCCGCCGGGCAGCTCGATGCTGATCGAGCCGTTGTCGCTGACGGTCTCCACCCGGTCGGGCACGCCGCGAGGGCCAGCCGCACCTCACCGTTGTCGGCGCGCGCGATGACGTTCCTGGACGTGGACCGCTCGACGGCGATCTCCCCGTTGCCGCTCTGCACGTCCAACGGCCCCGAGCCGTCGCGCACGACCACCTTGCCGTTGTCGGACCGGATCCTCAGCGCCGTACGGAACCCGTCGGCGGTCACGGCCCCGTGGTCGTTCTCCACCGTGACGGCGACGGCGCGCGGCACCCTCACCTCGTACCGGGCCCGACAGTTGCTGATCATCGCGTCGCACCCCAGCCGCAGCGTGAGCTTCCCGCCCTCCATGCCCCACCGGGCCTCCGGCCCCTCACCCGCGACCACCCACCCGTCGACCTGCCGGGTGACCTCCACGTCCTCCACGTCGGCGGGCACCAGCACCAGCTCGGAGTCGTCCGAGTCGATCGTCAGCGCCCGCCCCTCGAACGGAAACGTCTTCCGCTCCACCGGCGCCCCCGCCACGTCGGTGCTCCCGCACCCCCCGACCCCGAGCGCCACCAGCACGACTCCGCCGACGGCGACGAACGAACGGTGACGGTGGATACGGCGTCCGGCCACGATGACCCCCGGGTAGCGCTGCTGTGTGCCCTTCACGCCACGTAAACGCACGACACCCCACGATCCGGCCGTCCACCGTCCCGGGGGTGGGGACAACCCCCGACTCCGTCCCACGCCACAGGTCCGGGCCATGGGTTTGCGGGATGCACCGGTGTGCCATGTACGCTGTTGCCTCACTCCACGGGTGCGTAGCTCAGGGGTAGAGCGCTGCTCTTACAAAGCAGATGTCGGCGGTTCGAAACCGTCCGCGCCCACAGCGAGAAACAGCAGGTGAAAGCCTGATTGGGCCCTCCAGTCGATCTTGACTGGAGGGCCTTCTCTCTTCGCGGGGCCACATCGAGGCCACAAATCCCCACCGAGGTCGCCCCTGAGGTCACCCGCTCGGTAGGTTCCGGCCTCCGGTCTTTTCGAACCTGATTCGTGAGCGCAGGACGGTGCCACGCTCCACCCCACCGCCGGACCACGTCCTCGCAACACGGCCACAGATCGGCGAGCAGATCCGCGCGGCACGACTCCACGGGAACCTCACCCAAGAGTCGGTGGCGAACCGAATCGGCCTCGATCGGCCCTCGTACAACCGCATCGAGCAGGGTCATCAATCGGCATCGCTCGACGCTCTCGACCTCATTGCCGACGCGATCGGCGTCCCCCTCGCCGACCTCGTACGGTGGGGCCCGGCCGGCCGCGACGGGGGGGGCTCGGCCGGAGGGGGCGGTCGGGGTCAGCCCTTCGGCTCCGGCACGATGAAGGCGGGCACCCCGGCGGGCCTCCTGGCCGGTCCCGGCGGCCGCCCATGCGGGGGCGAGGCGAGCCCGCAGATGCTCTGCGGGCGGCGCCTCCTCGTCCGCAGGAAGCGGGAAGGCGTCCACGGCGGCACGGACGGCGGCGAGCCGCGGATGACCCGGCCCGCTGAACAGATCGACGTGCATGGACTGGTCCCCTGTGAGCTCGGCAAGATCACGGACGCGTAGCACCTCCGCGATCCGCCGGACCACTACGAGCCGGGGCACCTTCAGCCGTCCTTCTTCGAGCGCCCGCACCCACGAGGCGCTCTTGCCGCCGAGCAGACCGCCCATCTGGACGCGTGTCATGCCGCGGCGAGTCCGGAGGATCCTCAGCCGCTGCCCGAAGGCGACGGGGCTGTCGTACGGGTCCGGGGTTGCATCGGATGACACAGCCTTGCCCTCCCTCTGTGAGGCTCGACACTCACAGGCTATGGGGCAAGGTCTCTCTCGTGTGAGTCCGAACGCACAAAAACGCTCCCTGCCCGGCCCCTTGAGTTCCAGCGGTCATCGCAACACCCGAACTCCCAACATGAGAATGACCTCACCAGCGAGGCCCTCGTCATCCCTTCCGAAATCAACAGGGGCGGGCGGTTGGACCGTAGGCGGCACGTCACTCAGCGCGCCGCGCCGGGGTCAGGCCACCGGGCGGGCTCGATGATGCGGCTCGGGTACTGCAGCCACACAACCGTCAGCGCTCTCCAGCGTTGATCTCGGGAATGCTGTCGAAGGGCTCGATGAACGACCAAGCCGACGGCCTCGGTGCCGAGTTGCATGAGGGCCCGCCCGTTCGTACGGTCTGGTTCCCTGCGATGCCGAGCCAGAGCCCGTCGGCCCGAAGCTGGGTGTGGAGGGCGTGTCCGCACAGGACGAAACGGCCGCTGCGACTGCCGCAGCCGCTGCGGGACTCGGCGTGAGCCGCCCCATCATCAGGTGCGTGCGCCAGTACGCCACCACGTGATTGCCGACGCAGTCACGAACGGGGGTGCCCGCTCCGGCACGAGCACGTCCGGCCAACTGGCGAGGTTCGTGTGTGCGGTTCGAGCACGCAGCCGTCTCGTCGTCCCGGTCCTCCCGTGAATCCAAGGGCCACGTATCTGTCGGCCGCCCAGGTCGCATAACGCTGCGCGGCGATCCTGTGGGGCTTGCCATGGGAAAGCAGGGCAGCCCTTGGAGGCGCTGACGCTTGAAACCTCATTTCTTGAATGGGTTACCGGATTTCCCCAGTGGGGCGACACGTTGTACAGGAGTACGGTGGAAAGTGAAGTCCAATCAGGGCCGCGGCGGTCGTTCGGGCCCATGAGGAGATTCCCGTGAAAATCAAGCGTTCAATAACTGTCGTGCTGACAAGTCTCGTACTCGCCTTCGGCGGGGCCGCACTCGGTGCTACCCCGGCGTCGGCCGGAGGCGGCGGGGAAAGCCCCTGTCAGATCGGAGCCTCCGCTGGTGCGGGCGCAGTCGTGGGCGGGGGCGGCGCCGCTGCCGGCTCCTGGGCACAGGTCGGCTGCAAGTAGGCAGCGACCGGGCTGCGCGCAAATCCACGAGTGGTCGTGCAAGAGTGGCTGGAAAGCCTCTCTGGCGGCCACTTCGGCAATCAAGGAACTGTCTGGCGACCGGCTTGCGCCGCTCAATGAGTGGCGGCTGGTCGCATTTCGCGTACTTCCCCCGGCTCCCATGCCTCACCGTACGCACAGTGGTTGAGCGGAAGCCGCCTTGTTTCCGCGACTCGCCAGGCATGCAGACGGTCCAGGCGTTCACACGGTCCAGGAATTCAGGCGGTCCCGGCTGCGGCCAGTGCCGCCACCGGCAGCAGCAGCATCCACTGGGGCAGGCGCAGGAGTGGTTTCGACCAGCCGGCCGTCAGGGACACGGCGAGGAACACGCCCGAGTAGGCGACGAAGTGGGCCGCGAGGAGCCAGGCGATGGTGGTGCCGCCGTCTCGTTCGCGCAGGCCCAGCCAGATCAGGGCTGCGGCGGCCAGGGCCAGGTCGGCGGTGACCATGTGCCACACCGCGTGCAGGACGCGCCGGGGTTCCTCGGTGAGGTTGCCGGCCAGCAAGGGTCGGACCACGTCACGGCCGCCCGCGACGAAGTGAAGGGCGGCGACCGCCGCGGCGGTTGTGCCGGCGATGAGGAACCAGGCGTTCATCGGGTCTCGATTCCGCGGCCGACCATGGCGGCCAGTTGAGGGGCGAGCCGGGGGTGGGGTTGCCCGCCCACCAGCCCGACGTGGAAGAAGACGGCGCCGGCGAGGGTGTCGAGAACCAGGTCGACCGGGACATCGGGGCCGGCCTCACCGCGCTGGACGGCTCGCTCGAACACGGCCACCAGACCGTCCTTGGCCGGGGCCAGGAACTGGGTCCGGATACGGCTCCGCAACGTGGGGTCGGCGGAGAAGTCGGCCAGCAGGCCCGGCAGCGCAGCGGCGGCGGCCGGGGCGGAGAACTCCTGGATCAGGGCTTCCAACAGCGCCGTCAGGTCGCCGGCCAGGCTGCCGGTGTCGGGAACCTCGGCCGCCTCGGTCTCGGTGAAGACCGCCTCGTACACCAGCTCCGCCTTGCCCGACCAGCGCCGGTAGACGGTGTCCTTGCCGACACCCGCCCGGGCCGCCACGGCCCCGATGGAGGTGGCCGCGTAGCCGAGTTCGGTCACGAGCTCGGTCGCGGCGGTCAGGATCGCCCGGTGGGCGCGAATGTCTCGGGGGCGCCCACGAGGGGCGTCGCTGGGAACCGTCATGGGATAACCATACGGGACGACCCGTTGGGTAAGTGCCCGGGGCGGTTCGGGGAGGCCGCCGGAACGGTGGGGAACCGCTCGCCGATCTTGTACGTCCCTCCCGGGCGTGGGGCGAATGGGGGGCGGGGCGGTATGCCTGGAGCGGGCGTGGACATCGATCGTGGGCGGCGGGCGAGGGGTGGGCTCTGGGTGCCCGGGCTCGTGAATCTCGGCTTGGGCGTGCCGGCGATGGTCCCGCTCCACCTCGTGCGGTGGTTGGTGGTCGCCTACCTGCCGATGGACTGCCGCAGCGTGGACGACCTGGCTCGCCCCGGGCTCACCAACTGCGACTATCACACGCTCGATCACGCGGGTGCGGTGATGGTGCTGCTGGCGGTGACAGGGCTGTTCACGCTGGTGACCATCCTCATCGTGGACGTGCTCCTGCCGCTGCGGCGCGGTGCCCGGCTCGGCAGGTGGCTCGGCGCGGCCACGCTGGTCCCTGTGCCGTTCGCCGTGTGCCTGGCGCTGACCTGAGGGGCTACCCGGGGTTTGCCCCACCCGCGGACTCCCGCTGATGGATGTCGCGCCGCCGCGTTCGTGATCATGCTGGGCCGTGACACGGCAACGGCGAGGAGCGCCGTCATGCGGACCATGCGGAGCGCCTCCCATGGGGGCGGAAGGCCGGCGGGGCGGCGCCCTTGGGGCGGTCGGGCGCTCGCGGTGCTGACGAACCGCGACCGAGGCGACCGAGGCGATTGAGGTGACCGAGGCGGGGGTGGGGCCGGCGGGCCGGCCCCGGCGGGGGTCAGGAGTTGGGGTGCTTGCCGTGGTTGGCCTTGCGGTTCTTGCGGGTGCGGCGCTTGTTCCCTCGCTTGGACATGGCGCGCATCTCCCTTGAATCGGCGCATAGGGGACCTTCGCCATTCCAGGTTCCGCCCCGGAGCCGCGCACCAGGCGGCGAACCGTCGCAGTGGCGTCGCCGTACGCGCCCGGAGCGCACCCGGGCCGGGGTGCCGTGCGCCTTCCCGGAGGCGGTGCCGGGTGGTGATCCTGCGGGCGGGGACTCGATCGGCTCATGACGCAGGGAGGCGGTTCGGCATGGCTCGTAGGCAGTCGAAGTGCGGCGCGTGTACCAAGCACGGCGGGCGTTGTCAGCGGCTCGCCATGATCGGGGCCTCGCGGTGCAACCTGCATCGCGGGGACTGGGCCACGTACACGATCGACCGGTTAAGGGAGCGGGAGCGGGAGCGCAAGCGCCGCAAGCGGTGACCGGGGGCCGTGGCCGGAAGCGGTGACAGGGAGGGGCGCGACGGGAAGGGCGGGCGGAGGGAGACTGGAGGCATGTGCCGCAGCATCAAGACCCTCCGCCCGCCCGTACTCGCCCACGAGGCCACCGAGGAGGACGTCCGCGCCGCCGCCCTCCAGTACGTCCGCAAGGTCTCCGGGTTCCGCGCCCCGGCCGCCCACAACCGGGAGGCCTTCGAGCGCGCCGTCGAGCAGGTCGCCGAGGCGACACAGTCGCTGCTCGACGGTATCGAGGTGCGGGGGGCTAGGCAGCAGGCGCGGGTGCGGGCGTCTGCGTCGGACGCCGTATGACGTATCCCGCCAGGCTGCCCGCCAGTACGAGTGCCAGGGCCGGGACCGCCACGCCGGTCCATGTCGCGCCCAGCCACTGGCCGCCGAAGTAGCCGAGGCCCACGCCGTACGTCGCCCAGGCCGCGCCCGCCAGCGCCGACCAGGGCAGGAACTGGCTGGCCTTGCGCCGCGCCGCGCCCGCGCCGAGCGAGACCACCGAGCGGCCGGCCGGTACGAAGCGGGCGATCACGACGAGCAGGCCGCCGCCCCGGGCGAGCGCCGTGCCGAGACGTTCCCGCGCGGTGACCAGGCGGCGCGAGCGGGCGATGGCCCGGTCCAGGCGCTCACCGCCGCGCCAGGCCAGGCGGTACGCGACGAGGTCGCCGAGCAGGGAGGCGGTGGCCGCGCACAGGGCGAGGGTGAGCAGTGAGCCGGTGCCCGTCGCGGCGGCGGTCGCGGCCGTGATCACCAGAAGTCCGCTCGGCAGGACCGGCAGGAAGACGTCCAGGAGGACGGAGGCGGCCACCGCCGCGTAGATCCAGGGGCCGGCGGTCAGTGACCCCACGCTTTCGAGCACCTTCACCCGTACACTTTCCGGTCCCGTGACGCAGGGCGGCTGACAGGGACACAGCGTACGGCGTCACGCGGCGACCGGGCTGCCCTTTTCCCGGCGCTCGGCGGCGCCGGACGTACCGGACGCGCGGGAGCCGAACAGGCTGCCCAGGGACAGCGCGCCGGGGCCGGTGAAGACCAGGAGCAGCAGCGCCCAGCAGAAGACCGCCGGGACCTCGCCGCCGTTCTCCATCGGGAACAGGCCCATCGGCTGGTGGACCGTGAAGTACGCGTACGCCATTGACCCGGAGGCGATGAACGCGGCGGCGCGGGTGCCGAGGCCCAGCAGCACCAGGCCGCCGCCGACGAGCTGGATCACCGCCGCGTACCAGTTGGGCCAGGTGCCGGCCGGAACGGTGCCGCCGGTGCCGGCCGCGCCGCCCAGGACGCCGAAGAGCGAGGCGGCGCCGTGGCACAGGAACAGCAGGCCGATGACGATCCGGAAGAGGCCGAGCGCGTACGGCCGGGACGTATCGAGTTTCGCGCGGATCGAGGACATGGGTGGGCTCCGTTCGGCTGGGGACGATACCGATGAGGCCTCCACGTTAGGCTCCCCTAATCAATACTTGCAAGTTCAACATTCGAGGGGTCGTGCACCGGCGTGGCCGCGAGCAGAGCCGCCCGGGCGACCGCGTCCGCGTCCGACAGGGTCACCGAGTCGACCCCGGGCCGGGCGCCCGCCGCCGTCACCCAGTGCACGCCCTCCGTGGGAACCCCCAGCGCGAACCGCCGTGCGTGTGCCCGCCCCTGGCGGTCCACCAGGCGGTACGGGCGCGGCGTCACATCCAGTCCGCCGGTGTCGTAACCGTCGACGGTGTGCGTCCGGCACGCACCCGTGCGCAGCAGCTCCGCCAGCAACGCGTCCCCGGTGCGCCGCAGGTCCGGCTCCGGCAGCCGCGCCTCGACGAGCGTGGTCGCCGTCACGGCCGAGCCGGGGACGTCCGGGGAGGCGGCGGTGAACACGCCGCCCTCCGCGCGGACATCGAGCCGGGGGCCGATCACGTCCAGCACCCCGGCCTCGATCAGCGCGGCCATCTCCTCGATGCGGCGGCGCGGCGGGCCGATGGACAGGAAGGCGTTCAGCGGCGTGTACCAGCGGTCCAGGTGGTCGCGGCGCGACGCGCCCGGCAGGCCGGCGTGGTCCACGATCTGCCGCAGCTCGTTGCGGATGTCGCGCAGGACGTCCAGCGCGGCCTTCAGCGGGCCCCTGACATTGCCGAGCGCCGCACGGGCGGCGTCCCGGCGCAGGTACGCCAGCAGCCAGGCGCGGTGCTCCTCCGGCGAGCGGAACGTTTCGTCACCGTACGGGCGTGAGAGCCGCTCCCAGGACCAGCGGTCGGCCGCGGGGACGCCGAAGGCGTCGAGGGTGGCCCGCGGGTCGGACAGGAAGCGGGCGCGGAAGCCGGTGATGTCCGGCAGCAGCGCCTCGTAGTACGTCGTCTCGACCTCCAGCGCCACCAGCGGCCAGATCTCGGCCAGGAAGTCCGGAGGGTCGCCCGCGTCCGCCCGTTTGCGGAACGTCTCGATGACGTCCGGCGTCAGCACCAGCGGCTCGTGCCGCTCCGAGGGCCCCTTCTCGTTGTCGCCGCGCGCCTGGTACGGCACCCCGCGCCGCGACCCCGCGTACAGGCGCGGCTCCCGCCCCGAGGGGCGGTACGCCAGCCGGTCACCGTCCCGTACGAAGACGCCGCCGCGGCCGGTCGTCAGCAGGGCCATGTGGTCGAAGAAGTTGAGGCCCAGGCCCCGCAGCAGCACCGGCTCGCCGGGGGCGAGCGCCGACAGGTCGAGGTCCGCGGGGTTGGCGGGCGGCAGGTACCGCAGCCCGTGGCGGTCCGCGTACGCGCCCAGGGTGGCCTCCGGGCGTCCGGGCACCGTCGGCAGGTGCCCCTGCGCGAGGACGACCGCCCCGAGGCCCGTGAGCACCGTGCCGTCGTCCAGGGTGAGCGTCTGCGGCCCGCGCTCCCCGTCCACGGCGCGCCCGCCCCCCGTGGAGTCGTCGAGGCGTACCGCGCGGGCCCGGTGGACCCGTACGGTCACCTCCGGCGGCGCCTCACGCACCGTGCGCGCGAACGCCCACTCCAGATAGGCGCCGTACAGGGCGCGGGTGGGGTAGTCGTCGGGGCCGAGTCCGTACGCGCGCGTGGCGGCCCATTCGTACAGGCTCGGCCCCGGGCGTATCGGCCCCTCGCAGCGCACGCTGGCGTCGGTGAACACCGTGACCTGCGACGCGACCGTGTTCATCAGCAGCTCGGCCGGCTGGTCGGTGCGCCACACCCGGCCGGGGCCCGGCGGGGCGGGGTCGATGACATGGATCGTCAGCGGGGCCCCCGGGGCCAGTTCCGGGGCGGAGGCGCAGAGCCGTTCGAGCACCGACGTGCCGCGCGGACCGGCGCCGACCAGGGCTATGGCATGGGGAACTGCGGACAAGACTCGTACTCCCGGGGCAGGGGGGCGCGGCAAGCGGAACGCTCATCATGCCGCTGTCCCCACCCCCACCGAACCCTTGGGTGGAGCCTTACCGTCCGCTATGGGCGGGATGGGGTAGGTCCTGAACGGGACGTTCACACGACGTTCACAGCCAGAGGTCACTGCCCGGAGGTCCCACCGCCCGGAGGTCACCGCCAAGCGGTCAGCGCCCGGACGTCACCGCCCGCAGGTCTCACCGCCCGAAGGTCACCGCCAAGCGGTCAGCGCCCGGACGTCAGTGTCTCCTCCTGTACGGTCACGAGGCCGGAGTCCTCCTGAGCGTGCTCCAGCCGCAGGTCCGCCGACCGCCCGCGCAGCGTCAGCGTCATCAGCTGGTTGCCGAACCACGGCCCGCCCGTCCGGCGCCAGTCGACGACCGGCCGCCCGCTCCGGCCGTGCCGTGCCAGGACGCGCCCGAGACGTCGTCCCGCGCGCCCCCAGCCGAAGCGGAACGCCCAGCGAAGCGAGCGCGGGATGCGGTTGTGCACCGGCGAACACGTCAACTGGAGCACCCGCGCGTCGGGGACGGCCTCCGGCCACGCCCGCCACTGCGGCTCCGCGATGTACGCGTGGTGGACGTCGCCCGACAGTACGCACACCGTCGCCGGGGCGCCGGGACCGGTGCCCGCCTCCGCCAGCAGCCGCGTCAGCCGCTCGAACGACTCCGGGAAAGCCGCCCAGTGTTCCAGGTCCGCCTTCCGGCGCACGGCCTCCGACAACCGCGCCCAGCGCGCCCCCCGCTCACCCCGGCACAGCCGGGCGTTCCAGGTCTCGGCGTCGTGCATGAACGGCGGCAGCAGCCACGGCAGGGAGGTGCCCACCAGCAGGTGGTCGCAGTCCGCCCGGTCGGCCAGCGCCTCCTCGCGCAGCCAGCGCTCCTCCGTCGCTTCGAGCATGGACCGCCGCTTCTCGTCCAGGACCCGGGCCGCCCGGGTGTCCGCCATCAGCAGCCGGGTCCGCCCGAAGTCGCGCCGGTAGCTCCACCGCACCGTGGTCGGATCCTCGTCCGCCCCGGCGGCGAACTCGCGCAGCAGCTCCGTCCCGTCCGGCACGGAGCGCACCGCCGTGTACAGGGGGTCGGCGTCCAGCTCGGCGGGGGAGAGGTTGCCCAGGTGCTGGTGGACCCAGTACGACATCAGCCCGCTCAGGATCCGCTCCCGCCACCACCCGGTGCGGCGCATGTCCGCGACCCAGGCCGCGCTGGTGTTCCAGTCGTCGACGACGTCGTGGTCGTCGAAGATCATGCAGCTGGGCACGGTGGAGAGCAGCCAGCGCACGCCGCTGTCGAGCCAGGATTCGTAGTAGAGGTGCGTGTACTCCTCGTAGTCCGCGACCTGCGGCCCCGGTGGTTCACGCAGGTCGCGGCGGTCCGCCAGCCAGCGGCGCGTCGCCGGGGACGTCTCGTCCGCGTACACCTGGTCGCCGAGGAGCAGCAGGACGTCGGGGCGTACGGCGTCGGGGTCGGCGCACAGCCGGGCGGCGAGCTTGTCCAGGGCGTCCGGACCTACCGGGTCCTTCCCGTCGCCCACCCTGCCCTCGCCGACCTTCCCGTCGCCGGGCGGCGCCGACCAGCGGCAGGACCCGAAGGTGATCCGCACCTCGTCGGAGGCCGGCCGGGGCGTGGTGATCGTGCTCGCCGGGTAGCGCGAGTCGGCGAGCGGCCACACCACGCGGCCGTCCAGCCGCACCTCGTAGGGGGTCGTGGTGCCGGGTGTCAGCCCGGTCACCGGGATCAGCGCGTAGTCGTGCCCGGCGATCCGGAACGTGCGGGTCTCGCCGCCGCCCCCGCCGGCGCACCGGACCTCCGCCGTGCAGGGGCGGTCCGCCTCGACCCAGATCGTCGCGCGTTCGCCCGCGTCCCAGTCGACGTACCGCAGGACCGGTCCCAACCGCAGTCCGGCTGCCATGCCGTGGCCTCCTCCGTCGCCCCGCCCGTATATATGTACGGTACGGAACGACGGAGGGCGGTGCGCGGTTTCGCCCGGCGCGGCACCGCGCGGTTTCGCCCGGGGCCCTTCGGGGCGGAACGCTCAGCAGCCGTTGAGGACCGACTGGAGCGCGCTCTTCTCGGCGGAGTCCACGCTCAGGTTCCAGTGGTGCTTCACGTGCACCCACATCCGGGCGTACGTGCAGCGGTAGGTGGTGCGCGGCGGCAGCCACTCGGCCGGGTCAAGATCGCTCTTGGCCTGGTTGACGTCGTCGGTGACGGCGATCAGCTGCGGGCGGGACAGGTCGTTGGCGAAGGCCTGGCGCTGGGACGTCGTCCAGCCGCTCGCACCCGAGCGCCACGCCTCGGCGAGGGCGACGACGTGGTCGATGTCGAGGTCCGATGCCGCGCGCCAGGTGGCGCCGTCGTACTCGGAGTACCAACTGCCGCTGACCGCCGCACAGCTGGAGTCCTGGACGACGTTCACGCCGTCGCGCTTGAGGACGATTTCGCGGGTGTTGCAGGTGCCCGACTGGGTGCTCCAGTGCGGGAACAGATCCCGGCTGTAGCCGCTGGAGGAACCTTCCGCCCTGACCGTCAGCTGACCCAGGTACGTGCGGGCCGTGGAGGCGCTGATCGGGGTGGGCGGGGCGGCCTGGGCCGCCGGGGCGGTGGCCAGGACGCCGGTGGCGGTGAGGGCGGCGGACGCGGCGAGCACGGCTATTCGACGCGCGTAGACACCGGGCATGACGTTCTCCTTCGAGGCGGGGGGTGGTGACCGCGCCGCCCGGGGTCGGGCAGCTCGGTCAGCGTGGCGGCGCCAGGTTTCCGCAGGGGGTGCGCCAGGTAACAGCGTGACGACATGGGCACGTCACATCAAGGGGGTGTCATGAATACGTCACCGCCCACGAGGCGCCTGGCGCGGGCTTTCTGACCTGCCGACAGATGGCTTGTACCGCTTTGGACGGTGTCCTGGGTGGTGATCGCTCGCTGGGCTGTCCATGGGGAGGGGGCGTGGGGCCGGACGCCCGGGCCGGCCCGACAGCACGGACGACGGACGGGCGGTGCCCCTTGGCGCCGGCCCCGGCCGACAGTCTCTGCCAGGCCCGCTCGGGCACCTTCGCGGCCAGGGCATCCGCGCGGCACTTCCCCGCACCGCTGGTGACTTCGCGGGAGCAGGTGACGGCAAGCACGTAGCCGGTACCGCGCTCTTCCGGCGCGAACCGCGGCTGGGGTTGCCGCCGTAGACCTCGTCGCCTGCGACCCGGCCCAGGCGGTGCCCGGCGTCGAGGCACCGGCCGATCATGCGGGCGGCGAGTTCCGGCGTGGTCGCGAGAACAGTGCCCTCGCCCAGGCCCGCCGCCCCGCAGCGGTCCGGGTTGCACGTCGACGAGCGCGGGATGCAGCTCGCGGTCCACCGCCGCGTGCCCCCGGCGGCCCGCGTGGACGAGGTGGACGGCGACCTGCGCGTTTTCGATCCTGCCGGCGGTGCCGGTGCACTGGCGCCGGACACCGATGGTGTGCGTGTCCTTCTTCACCTCCCCGGTCGAGTCCCTCACCCGGCGCCGGGGCTCAACCCGCGCGAACCGGCCCGCTATCCGGCCCGTCAAGACCCCGAACGCCTCCTGCCGGCGGGCAGGGTCTGCGCTGTGACCCGCGGCCACCACAAGATTTCAGTCTTCACACACGGATGATCAGCGGTGGCCGTACCCGTCAATCAGCCGGTATTGAGCGCTCCAAGTGGTTGTGGCCGCGCTCCACGTCGAACGTCGCAGTCATCACGGAAGCGCGGTCGCAACCCTTCAACCGGCCATTCCGAGCACCGAAGAGGCCCTACGCTTTGACCTGCGCATATGCGTTACCGAGTTCGCATCCGCCACACGCTTCATGCGTGAGCGATGAGTTTGGGCGGCGGATCGGGTCTGCCCTGGCATGACTCGAATCATTGCTGACATCCCCGTCTCTCTCGACGGCTTCGTCACCGGGCCCGACCCCAGCCCGGACAACGGTCTGGGCACCACCGGCGACGCACCCGGCCTACGACGTCTCCCGGTGATCCGATGACCACTGTCGACGCCAATGAGATCGCCTTGGGCATCGAGTCGTTCGGTGACGACGACGCGCCCCTCGTCCTGCTCGCGGGCGGGACGACGATGCTTTCCTGGCCCGACGCGCTGTGCGAGCGCCTCGCCGCCGGCGGCCGCCGTGCGGTGCGCTACGACCTGCGCGACAGCGGGGAGTCGACGACGACGGATCCGGAGGCGCCCGCCTACACCTTGCGCGGCCTCGCCGCGGACGCGGCGGCCCTTGCCGACGCGCTCGGCGGGGGGCCTGCGCACCTCGCGGGGATCGGCGTCGGCGGGATGGTCGCCCAGGTGGCCGTGCTCGACCATCCGGGCGCGTTCTCGGCGCTCACCCTGGTCGGCACCCGCGCGGTTGCCCCTGGCCCGCCGGACGACGACCTCCCCGACCATGACCAGGCGACGATGAGCCGGCTGTTCGCGCGTCCGATGCCCGATTGGACCGACCGCGAGGCGGTTGCGGAGTTCGCCGCCGCCGGCGCGGAGATCCTCGGCAACGACCCCGTCGCCGCGCGTGCAATCGCTGGGCGCATCTGGGACCGCACGCCCGGCACCGCACCACCGGTCCAGATGGCCAACCAGATGGGCATGGTGTTTTCCAGGCTCGACTGCAAACCCCGCTGGCGCGAGCGCCTGCCCGGGATCGAGGTCCCCACGCTCGTCGTCCACGGGCGCCGCGACCCGTTCTTCCCCGTCGGCAACGGCGAGGCGATCGCGCGCGAGATCCCCGGGGCACGGCTGCTCGTCCTCAAGGAAGCCGCCACCGCGATCCCCGATGCGGCGGTCGGCGAGGTCGCCGAGGCGATGCTCACACTCGGATAGAGGACGGCGGGTGTCGCGCGGGTCGGGCCTCCACGCAGCAGTGGACGCCGGAGGCTCGATCCGCCCGCGCGCCCGCGATCGGCACGATTCCAACCCGAGGTCGTCCAGGACGCTTCTCTCGATCCATGCCCCGTAAACCCACGGCTTCTGCCGTCAGCGCTCCACGTCGAACGTCATAGTCATCACGCAAGCGCGGCCACAACCAACGGGAAACCCTGGCGCGCAGATGGCTACGAGGCAAGCGCGTCGGCGTGCGCATGGCCCGCAAAGGCATCGAGTCCAGCAGACGGTTGGGCCGCCGCAGGTGGGTGATCGAGCGGACGACCTCGTGGCTTTGTGCTGCTACAAGTGACTGGTCCGCCTCACCACACAGGAAACCGTCCTAGACAAAGGAGGCCGTCCTAGGGTTGACGCGTGCTGCTGCCCGTCAATGTCACCTTCGGGGCGGTCCTCGCCGTCCTGCTCGTCTGTGCCGCCACCGTCGCGGCCTTCGCCCGGCTGCGGCCCCCGCGCGAGATCGTCACGGCGGGCGTGCGGGCGGCGGTGCAGCTCGGCGCCGTCTCGCTGGTCATCGGGTGGGTGGTCCGCGCCGTACCGCTGCTGCTGGCGTTCCTGCTGATGATGTACGCGGTCGCCGTACGCACCGCCGGGCGCCGCGTCACCCGCAACGGCACCTGGTGGTGGGCGGCCGTGCCCATCGCCGCCGGGGTCGTTCCGGTGGTGGCCGCGCTGCTGCTCACCGGGCTCGTGCCGGTGAAGGGCATCGCGCTGATCCCGGTGACGGGCATCCTCATCGGCGGCGCGCTCACCGCGACGGTGCTCGGTGGGCGGCGCGCGCTGGACGAGTTGGAGACCCGCCACGGCGAGGTGGAGGCGGGCCTGGCGCTCGGGCTGCCGGAGCGGGACGCCCGGCTGGAGGTGGCCCGGGAGGCGGCGGCGGACGCGCTCCTGCCGGGGCTGGACCAGACCCGGACGGTCGGGCTGGTCACGCTGCCGGGCGCGTTCGTCGGGATGCTGCTGGGCGGTGCGTCACCGGTGGAGGCGGGGGCGGTGCAGCTGTTCGTGCTGGTCGCGCTGATGGCCGTGCAGGGGGTCGCGGTGGCGTCGGTACTGGAGCTCATCGCGCGCGGGCGACTGCACCGGAGGTCGTAGTGAGCCGGGGCACGGGCCCGTGGAGCCGCCCGCGCAGGCGGAGGCGGGCGGCGCCCGCGCAGGCGGAGGCGGGCGGGTGCCCGCGTCCATCGGAGGCCGCCAGGTGCGCATCGGCGGGTCCGCCGGCGGCGGTGGCGGACGCGGGGGTGTGCCTGCGGCTTCGCCGGGCCCGTGGCGGACGTGAGCACGTCCCCGCACCCCCGGACGACGTCGCGTTCCGCACGGCAGGCGGGCAGGCGGGCAGGCGGGCAGGCGGGCAGGCGGGCAGGCGGGCGGGCGGTGACAGCGGGAGCCGGAGCCCATGCGGTCGCCGCCCTCCGGCCGCCCCCGGGAGTCCTCGCGGACGACGATCACGTACCCTGGACGGAGCAGAAGGGGAGTAGCTCTTCGCCGGAACGTCGACATACTGCCGGGCCTCGTGCCCGGCCGGCGCCCGGAGGCGGCCTCGTTCCGGGGCCCGCCAGCGAGACCTTCGGCAACAGCAGCGTCCATCCACGCGCGCGCCGGTGCGCGTGCCCATGGCCCTGCCGTGCCGGAGCGACCCCTGACACGTCTCTTCTCGGTACGGCGGAGCCCGACCGATTGAGGAATCCATCCCGTGCTCAGCCTCACGATCATGGCGATCACCTTCGGCGTCGTCTTCCTCGCCGAACTCCCCGACAAGACCGCCCTCGCCGGGCTCATGCTGGGCACCCGGTACCGCGCGTCCTACGTCTTCGCGGGTGTCGCCGCCGCCTTCGCCGTCCATGTCGCGCTCGCCGTCGCCGCCGGCAGCGTCCTGACCCTGCTGCCGCACCGGCTGGTGCAGGCGATGGTGGGCGTGCTGTTCCTGGCGGGCGCGGCGATGCTGCTGCTGAAGAAGGACGACGGCGAGGACGAGAAGATCAAGGCCCCGGCCGACCAGTCCTTCTGGAAGGTCTCCGGGGCGGGCTTCATGCTGATCCTGGTGGCCGAGTTCGGTGACCTGACGCAGATCATGACCGCGAACCTCGCCGCCCGCTACGACAACCCGTTCTCCGTCGGCATCGGCGCGGTCCTCGCCCTGTGGGCGGTCGCCGGCATCGGCATCCTGGGCGGCCGGACGCTCATGAAGTACGTACCGCTGCGACTGATCACCAGGATCGCCGCCTGCCTGATGCTCGCGCTGGCGGGCTTCAGCCTGTACGAGGCGCTCGCTCCGTAGGAGCCGCCCACGCGGTGACGTGGAGGCGGATCGTGCCGTCGGCATCCGCCTCCACGCGCACGTGCGTCAGGTCCGGCACGTGGACGTCCGGGGCGAAGGCGCCCGCGCGGGGGCCGACACCGACCACGCGCATCCCGGCGGCGCGGCCCGCCAGGATGCCGGCCTCGGAGTCCTCGAACACCACGCAGTCCGCCGGGGCGAAGCCCAGCTCGGCGGCGCCCTTCAGGAAGCCCTCCGGGTCCGGCTTGCTCGCCCCCACCAGCTCGGCGGTCACCCGCACCTCCGGCATGCGCAGCCCGGCCGCGCCCATGCGGGCCTGGGCCAGCGCCTCGTCGGCCGAGGTGACCAGGGCGTGCGGCAGGCCGGTGATGGCGTCCATGAAGGCGGGGGCGCCGCCGATCGGGACGACGCCGTCGAGGTCGGCCGTCTCCTCGGCGAGCATCGCGCGGTTGTCGGCGTGGTTCTCCGCCATGGGGCGCTCGGGCAGCAGCACCGCCATGGTCGCGTACCCCTGGCGGCCGTGGACCACCTTCAGCGCCTCCTCCGGGTCGAGCCCGTGCCGTACCGCCCAGCGGCGCCAGCAGCGCTCGACGACGGCGTCGGAGTTCACCAGCGTCCCGTCCATGTCGAGCAGGAGGGCCTTCGCGGCCAGGTACGGGGCGGCGGACGTCATCGACGGCTCCACGGGAGAGGTGGGGGAGAGAACGAAGTGGCCCGCCCGCCGGTCAGGGAATACGGGCGGGACCACTTTGTTCCTCCACGATACAAAACGTGCCCGCCCGGCGCCAGCCCGTACCGCCGCGGACCCGACGGCGTGGCCGTTCATGACGGCGCCGCCGGTGGTGGTGGTGGGCCTGGGTGCGGTGGGTGCGGCAGGGGGAGAACCGTCGTCCTCCCACGCGCGGGAGGCCGTGATGGTGCCGTAGGTCGAGCGCTCCGGCCTGTCGATGCCAGGGCCGGCGGCGGACCCACCTCACCGCGCACACCCAGCGATCCCGACGGTCACTGGTACGTGGTTTCCGCCTCCAGGGACCGGCGGGTCGCCGGGCCGTAGACGCCCCAGCCGTCGGCGTCGATCGCGCGGGCCCGCTGGTAGCGGAACACGCCTTCCTCGACGTTCTTGTCGTAGCGGCCGTGCGGGGGGCCGTCGTAGAGGCCCGCCTGGCGCAGGCGCTGCTGGAGTTCGGTGACCTCCGGGCCGCGGGATCCGCGGCTCAGCGTCGGGGCCGGTTCCGGCGCCGGGGCGGAGGTCGCGCCCCGGCTGCGGGACGGCGACGGCTGCCCGCCGCCCCGGCTCGGCGCCGTCGTCGCCGGTGAGGTCGACAGGAGCGACGCCGGCTCCGCACCCGGCGTGGCCGCGGAGGCGGACGGGGACGCGGACGCGGACGCCGATGCGGACGGGGAGGGGGACCCGGACGGCGACGCGGAGGACGAGACAGGCGCGGACGCGCTCGCCGACGCGGAGCCCGTCGCCGACGAGGACGGCGGTCCCACCAGCCCGCTCGGCCACGCGGGCCTGTGCGCCTCCAGGTCGGGCAGGACCCGGTCCGTCTCCTCTCCCCCCTCGAAGAGGCCCCCGGCCAAGGCCGCCGCGCACGCCACGGCCACCACGGCCACCGCCGCGCCGAACGCGGCGTACGGGCCGCGACGGGAACGGGTACGGGCCCGCGCCCTGGCGCGCGGGCCGGGCGTGACCACCGGCTCGGGCCCCGGGTCTTCCGGCCGTCCCGGCGCCGGGGTCGCGGACGCCGCGTACACGAGCATGGTGGTCTCGGCGTCGTCGTGGCCCATCGCGGCGGTCGATGGTTCGAGATTCACGTACGGGCCTATGCGCAGTGGCTCGAAATCGCCGGTGCAGCCGCAGCCCGTGCCCTGCGCCGCCGTACCGCACTCAGGACACATCCGTCCCGTCAACGTGGGTCCCCTCCCCTTGAACTGCCAGCGATTATGCAGCTTCGGCCCGATCCGCCCAACGTGCCCGAGGCCGCCGCCCCCTCCTCGGCAGGCCATATCCGGCCAGAACACCCAGGATGGGAGGGAAAAGCGGGGGTACGCGACTGAGCCGACAGCGGCAGCGGAACAGCAGCCGCCGGAACGACAGCCGCGGAACAGCAGGCGCGGAACAACAGGCGCAGCGAGGGACCGCGAGGACCGCGAGGGACTACGAGGGATTCGAGGGAGATGCCGATGGCGCAGGAAGTCAGCACCCCGGCCACCAGCCCCGCCCCGGGCCAGGGCAACAGCCACCGCACCGTCCTGGTCGCGATCGGGGCCCTGCTCCTCGGCATGCTCCTCGCCGCGCTCGACCAGACCATCGTCTCCACCGCCCTGCCGACGATCGTCAGCGAACTCGGCGGCATGGAACACCTCTCCTGGGTCGTCACCGCCTACATGCTGGCGTCGACCGCCGCGACCCCCCTCTGGGGCAAGCTCGGCGACCAGTACGGCCGCAAGAAGCTCTTCCAGTCCGCCATCGTGCTCTTCCTCATCGGCTCGGCGCTGTGCGGCATCGCGCAGAACATGCCGCAGCTCATCGCCTTCCGCGCCGTCCAGGGCCTGGGCGGCGGTGGCCTCATGGTGCTGTCCATGGCGATCGTCGGCGACCTCGTGTCACCGCGGGAACGGGGCAAGTACCAGGGCCTCTTCGGTGCCGTCTTCGGCGCGACCAGCGTCCTCGGCCCGCTGCTCGGCGGCCTGTTCACCGAGCACCTCTCCTGGCGCTGGGTGTTCTACATCAACCTGCCCATCGGCGTGGTCGCCCTCTTCGTCATCGCCGGAGTGCTGCACATCCCGGTGCGCTCCACCCGGCACACCATCGACTACCTGGGCACCTTCCTCATCGCCTCCGTCGCGACCTGCCTGGTCCTCGTCGCGTCGCTCGGCGGCACCACCTGGGCGTGGGGCTCCCCGCAGATCATCGGCCTCGCCGTCCTCGGCGCGGTCCTCCTGGTCTGGTTCGTCTCGGTGGAGCGGCGCGCCACCGAGCCCGTCCTGCCGCTGAAGCTCTTCCGGATCCGCACCTTCACACTCGTCTCCGTCATCAGCTTCATCGTCGGCTTCGCGATGTTCGGCGCGATGACCTACCTGCCGACGTTCCTCCAGGTCGTCCAGGGCGTCACCCCCACCATGTCCGGCGTGCACATGCTGCCCATGGTGTTCGGCATGCTCCTGACGTCCACCGCCTCCGGCCAGATCGTCAGCCGCACCGGCCGCTGGAAGGTCTTCCCGATCACCGGGACCGCCATCACCGCCCTCGGGCTGCTCCTGCTCCACCAGATGAGGGAGTCCAGCTCGACCGGCGAGATGAGCCTGTACTTCTTCGTCTTCGGCGCCGGTCTCGGCCTGGTCATGCAGGTCCTCGTACTGGTCGTGCAGAACGCCGTCGCCTACGAGGACCTCGGCGTCGCCACCTCCGGCGCCACGTTCTTCCGTTCGATCGGCGCCTCGTTCGGCGTGGCCATCTTCGGCACCGTCTTCACCAGCCGTCTCACCGGGAAGCTGTCCGAGGCGCTCGCCGGGCAGGAGACACCGCCCGGCGTCGGCGCCGAGCGGATCGCCGCCGACCCGCGCGCCATCGCCGAACTGCCGCCGCCGCTGCGCCCCGACGTCCTGCACGCGTACGCCACGTCCATCACCGACGTGTTCCTGTACGCGTCCCCCGTCGTCCTCCTCGCCTTCCTCGTCGCCTGGTTCCTGAAGGAGGACCGGCTGCGCGGCTCGGTCACCGCGCCCGACCCCAGCCAGACCCTCGCCTCCAACCCGGTCGAGCGGTCCTCGTACGACGAGTGCGCCCGCGCGCTCTCGGTGCTCGGCTCCCGCGAGGGCCGCAAGGCGATCTACGAGAAGATCACCGCCCGTGCCGGTCTGGACCTGCTGCCGGCCGCGAGCTGGCTGCTGCTGCGCGTACGGCGCCACGGGACCGTGGAGCCGGGGCGGCTCGCGGACACCACCCCCGTACCCATCAGGGCCATCACCGAGGCGGCCCGGCAACTGGAGGAGCGGCATCTGGTGCGCCGTGAAGGGCTCCAGTTGCTGCTCACCGACGCCGGCGTGGGCGTGGCCGCGCGACTGGCGCACGCCCGCGAGGAGTCCCTGGCGGAGCTGCTCGGCGACTGGTGGCGGCCGGAGCGGTCGACGGACCTGCTGCAACTGGTCCAGGAGCTGACGGCCGAACTGAGCGGCTCGACCCGGGAACGGCCGAGGACGCCCCCGCCACGCCGCAACCACGCCGCCTGACCCCGGCCGCGCCGGGAGGGCCGCCCTGGCGGAACCCGATGGACGGTCAGGACAGTGGGGCCGGGTCCCCGGCGCGCAGGTCCTTGCCGTACCAGACCTCCATGTACGGGCCCTCGCAGTACGCGGGGATCTCACGGTAGCCGCCTCGGGTGTACAGGGCGCGTGCCTCGACGAGGTCGAGGCGGGTGTTGAGCACCACGCGCCGGGCGCCGAGCCCGGCCGCGGCCGACTCCAGGGCCGCCAGCAGGAGCCCGCTGCCGCCGGTGCCGCGGAAGGCGGGGCGGATGAACACGCGGGTCAGCTCCGCGCGTTCGGCGTCCAGCAGGAGCACCCCGCCGCAGGCGGCCGGTCCGCCGTCCACGCGGCCCACCAGGAACCGGCCCGTGGGCGGCGTCAGGTGCTCCACGCCGTCGTCGGTGAGCCCTTCGTCGATCTCCGCCGCCGTGGCCGGCCGCCGCCAGTAGCGGCTCGCGACCTCGTCGTAGTAGTCGCGGCGCAGCGCGGTGGCGTCGGACGTGTCGTAACGCTCCGGCAGAATCGCCCAGTTGGTGCTCGTCATGGTCCGTCTGTATCCGACGCGTGCGCCGTTTGGCCAATGGATTAGGGGCAACACGCCCGTCGAGGAGTTCCCTGACCCCCCGGAGCGAGGGAAGGCAGTCATGTCCACTGTCCTGATCGTCGTCGCCCTGGTCGTCGTCTTCGTCGCCGTGGTCGCCGCCGTTCTGTACGTCGGCCCCGGCCGGGCGAACGGCCGGCGGGGACGCGGCCTGAAGCGGAGGTTCGGCCCCGAGTACGAACGGACGGTCGCCCGGCACGACGGCGACACCAGGGCCGCCGAACGCGAACTCGCCGAGCGCGTCGAGCGCCACGGCGACCTGCGGCCGCGGCCCCTGTCACGCGAGGCCCGCGAGCAGTACGTGGCCCTCTGGACGGGCCTGCAGGAGCAGTTCGTCGACGCGCCGCGCCAGGCCGTCGCCGAAGCCGACCGGCTCCTGGCCCGGCTGGCCCAGGACCGGGGCTTCCCCGAGGCGTCCGCGTACGAGGAGCAGGTCGCCGCGCTGTCCGTGCACCACGCCCACCACGTCGACGGCTACCGCCGCGTGCACCGCGGCGCCCGCGCTCCGGAGCACGAGCAGGGCGCCGCCGAGACCGAGGAGCTGCGCGCCGCGATGGTCGACGCGCGACGCCTGTTCGAGGAACTGGTCGCCGAGCACCCCGAGGACCACGGCCGCCACGCGCCGCGCCCGGCCGGCCGGAGCCACCGGTCGCACTCCCCGTGGCCGAAGGGGAGTGGCGCGTGATGGACAAGGACCTCACAGGGCGCACCGCGCCGTACGACAGCGTCCCGCCGGAACCGGTGCCGCAGGGCGACCCCGTGCCGCAGGGCGAACCGGTGCGGGTCGAACCGGTGGCGTCGGCCGATCCGGTGGCACGGGCCGGACACATGCCGCAGACCGGTGAACCGGCGCCGCAGGGCGACCTGATGGCGCGGAGCGAACGCGACGAGCTCGGCCGGCGCATGCACGAGGCCCTCGCGGATTTCGTCGACAGCCCGCAGCGCGCGGTGCGCGAAGCGGCCGACGTCCTCGAAGCGGCGGCCGACCACCTCACGGCCGCGCTCGCCGAGCGCCGCCGCTCCCTGCGGACCGGCTGGGACGGCGACGGCAGCCACGAAACGCACGGTCGCCGCAAGGAGGCGGGCGAGGGGCGCGGACCGGACACGGAGCAGCTGCGCGTCACGCTCCGCGCGTACCGCGAGATGACGGAGCGTCTGCTACGGATGTGACGGCGCGGCGGGCGCCGCGGCGCCGACCGCGCCACGGTGGTGCGTGTGCGACCGGGCCACCGTGGTGCGTGTGCGACCGGGCCCCGGCCGGGTGCGGCCGGGGCCCGGTCCGCTCTCAGGCCACCACGCGGGCGAGGAGCATCCCGTCGTAGCCCTTCGGGCCCACGGTCTGGAGGGCCGTCGCGTCCAGCCGGGGGTCGCGGGCGACCAGGTCGACCATCTCGCGGGTACCGCGCACCGACGGGTCCGTGCTCGTCTCGTCGGTGACCGCGCCCCCGCGCACCACGTTGTCGACGACGATGAGGCTGCCCGGCCGGGTGAGCCGCAGCGCCCACTCCACGTACCGCGCGTTGTTCCGCTTGTCGGCGTCGATGAAGACGAAGTCGAACGGTCCGGCACCCTCGTCGGCCAGCTTCGGCAGGGTGTCCAGGGCCGCCCCCGTGCGTACCTCGGCGACCGTGCCGAGCCCGGCGCGGGCGAGGTTGGCGCGGGCCACGCCGGCATGGGCCGGGTCGTACTCCAGCGAGACCAGCCGGCCGTCCGGCGGCAGCGCGCGGGCCAGCCAGATGGTGCTGTAGCCGCCGAGCGTGCCGATCTCCAGGGCGGTGCGCGCCCCCTGCGTACGGGCCAGCAGGTGCAGCAGCTTGCCCTCGGCCGGTGTGACGGCGATGTCGGGCAGGCCCGCCGCCGCGCTGTCGGCGAGTGCGGCGGACAGCGCCTCGTCCGGGGGCGCCAGCATGTCGGTGAAGTAGTCGGAGACGGCGTTCCACTGCTGTTGCGTCATGCGGCCGAACGTAGTGGGCAAGGCCCCGGTGCGCGACGCACCGGGGCCTTGCCGTTCCTGCCGCTGAACTCAGTACCAGCCGTTGGACTGCCAGAAGTTCCACGCGCCGCACGGGCTGCCGTAACGGTCGTTCATGTAGTCCAGGCCCCACTCGATCTGCGTGGCCGGATTGGTCTTCCAGTCCGCGCCGGCGGACGACATCTTGGACGCCGGCAGTGCCTGCACCAGGCCGTAGGCGCCGGAGGAGGAGTTGGTGGCGGACGGGTTCCAGCCCGACTCGTGCTCCACGATCTTGCTGAAGCACTGGTACTGGCCCGCCGGGACCATCTTCTTCGCGATGTCCTGCGCGGAGGCGGCCGAAGCCGGAGCGGTCGTGCCGAGCACGGCACCGGTCGCGCCGAGCAGCACGGCGGCGCCGGCGACGACGGACTTCTGACGGGCGGAGAAACAGCGGGCGAGCGAGAACACGTAACGACCTGACGTCGGGGACGGGGGGTGTCGCCCGGGCATGCCGGCACCGCGCCAGGGGCGGGGTGGGAGTGGCTTGCCAGGGGCGCTGCAACTGCGGCACCCGGCGACGTTCACCAGAGAAGCAGGGCCACCGCGCCGCCGCAATGACCCCCGCTACTAGGGAAGACCGGACACCGGGCGGAACGACCGCCCCGGGTCCGCGATCCATCCGCGCACGTCGCCCCGGGCGACCGGGTGTCCCGGCGGGGCCCGTCGGCGCCCACTAGCCCGCTTCGTACAGGACGAAGGGCCTGTGGGTCACCTCACCCGTGCGGGACCCTCTCCGGACCCTTCCGCGCCTTCGAATGTGACCTGCGCCTCGAAGTTCGCCCGTCGGGTCGCCCGCCGCAGGGCCTTCAGCACCGTCGATCCGATGGTCACGGTCAGTACGACGGTGAGCACGGCCCGTCCCAGGTCCCAGCCGAGCGACGTCGCCGCGCAGTAGGCGAGGAACCGCACCAGGTTCTCGTGCACGGGGTCGCCCGGGTGGAAGGAGATGCCGCTGCTCATCCCGCCCTGGAGGATGACCCAGCCCTGCAGGTTCATCGCCGTCCCGTACCCGAAGGACGCCACCGCCCCGTAGCCGGCCAGCATCAGCACCTCGCCCCGGCCGCGAAGCAGCGACCGGGCCTTCGCCCCGCCGGCCGGCCTCGGGCGGGCGTCCGGCTCCACTCGGGCGTCCCGCTTGCCCCGACGGTCCGGCAGCAGCCCGGCACCCATCGCGAACCAGCCCATCGCCAGCATCTGGAACGGCATCCACGGCCCGACCCCGCCCGTGAGCAGCGCGGACGCGAACATCGTGACCGCGCCCAGCACGAACCCGAAGCCCGGACCGAGGACCCGGCCGCTCAGCACCATCAGGAAGAACATCGGCTCCAGGCCCGCCGTGCCCGCGCCCAGCGGGCGCAGCGCCGCCCCGACCGCGGCCAGTACGCCGAGCATCGCCACCGCCTTGGCGTCCATGCCGCAGTCGGCGATCGTCGCCACGACGACGGCGACGAGCAGCGGCAGCAGCGCCGCGAACAGCCACGGCGCGTCCTGCGCCCGGCCCGCCACGGCGGAGGCGCCGTCGGCGAGGAGCGGCCAGCCGAAGGCGATCACCCCGATGACGGTGATCAGCGCGAGGGCGGCGACGGACCGCGGCCCCAGACGGACGGGGCGGGCGGGGCGCGCGCTCACAGGGCGGCCTCCACCTGTGCCACGGTCAGCCACCGCTGCGGGGCGAGGATCTTGGCGACCTGGGGCGCGAAGGACGGCGACGACGTCACGATCTCCGCGGTGGGCCCGTCCGCGACGACCTCGCCGTCGGCCAGGATCACCACCCGGTCGGCGAGCTCGGCGGCCAGCTCCACGTCGTGCGTGGCCAGCACGATGCCGTGCCCGTCGGCGGCCAGCCCGCGCAGGACGGTGACCAGCCGGGCCTTGGCCGCGTAGTCGAGGCCCCTGGTCGGCTCGTCGAGCAGCAGCAGCGGGGGCCTCGCGGTGAGGACCACCGCGAGGGCGAGCGCGAGCCGCTGCCCCTCCGACAGGTCACGGGGGTGCGTGGCGTCCGCCACGCCCGGCAGCAGCGCGGTCACCAGGGCCCGGCACGCGCCCGGCTCGGCGCCCGCGTCGGCGTCCGCCGCCGCGCACTCGGCGGCGACGGTGTCCGCGTAGAGCAGGTCGCGCGGCTCCTGCGGTACGAGCCCGACCCTGCGGACCATTTCGCGCGGCGCCGTCCGGTGCGGCACCCGGCCGCCCACGAGGACGTCGCCGCTCGTCGGCTCGACCGTCCCCACGAGCGCCCCGAGCAGCGTGGACTTTCCGGCGCCGTTGCGCCCCATGAGCGCCACGGTCCGCCCGGCGCCCACGGTCAGGTCGACGCCGCGGAGCGCCTCGACCGCCTGGCGCCGTACGCGCAGCCGCCCGACCTCCGCCAGAGTCCCCACGAGAGCCTCCGGCGGGCTCTCCCTCCCCGGCTCCTTTTCGAACCGGGCCTGCGCACCACGTCCCGGGCGGCCGATTCCGCCACCCCCCGTGGCGCCGCGCCGGCCCAGTAGGCGGCCCAGCGCCGCGCGCACTCCGGCCCCCGCTCCCCGGCCAGGAACCGGCACCGGCGCGTGTACCGGCGCGTCCGGGACTCCCGCGGACGGCGCCGGGGTGGGGAAGTCCGGAGTGCCCCCCGCCCCGGGGAGCGAAGGGGCGGGGGAGAGGCCCTCCAGCCGGGCCCGCAGGCCGTCCGCCCGGCGCCTCGCGTCCCGCACCGTGAGCGGGGGCGGTGACCAACCCGCCAGCCGCGCCAGGGAGACCACCGGGGGATGGACCGGCGAGACCGCCATGACGTCGGCGGGGGAGCCGAGCAGCACGGGGGCGCCCGGGGCGCGCAGCAGGGCGACCCGGTCGGCGTACTGCACCACCCGTTCCAGGCGGTGCTCGGCCATCAACACGGTGGTGCCCAGATCGTGGACCAGGCGCTGGAGGACCGCCAGGACCTCCTCCGCCGCCGCCGGGTCCAGGGCCGACGTCGGCTCGTCCAGCACCAGCACCTTCGGGTGCGGGGTGAGGACGGAACCGATCGCGACCCGCTGCTGCTGGCCGCCCGACAGTGTCGCGATCGGGCGGTCCCGCAGCTCAGCGAGGCCCAGCAGGTCGAGGGTCTCCTCGACGCGGCGGCGCATCACCGCGGGCGGCACGCCCAGCGACTCCATGCCGTAGGCCAGCTCGTCCTCCACCGTGTCGGTGACGAAGTGCGCGAGCGGGTCCTGGCCGACCGTGCCGACGACGTCGGCCAGCTCACGGGGCCGGTGGGTGCGGGTGTCGCGGCCGTCGACGGTGACCCGGCCGCGCAGGGTGCCGCCCGTGAAGTGCGGGACCAGGCCCGAGACCGCGCCCAGCAGTGTCGACTTGCCGACCCCCGACGGGCCCACGAGCAGCACCAGTTCACCCTCGGGGACGGTGAGGTCCACGTTCCGCAGCGTGGGCGCCTCACCGCCGTCGTACGTCACCGAGACGTTCTCGAACCGGATCACACGGACTCCTTCGGGAGCGGGGCCACGAACGCGGGCACCAGGCCCAGCAGGATGAACAGCGCGGGCCACAGGGGTAGTTCGGGCGCCGCGAGCGGGGTGACGGACGGGTGCAGGGACGGCGCGTCCCAGACGGCAAGCAGACCGCCCACCGCCGCGCCCGACGCCGCCACCAGCCACGCCCGCGGGCCCCACCGGTCGGGCCGGTACCGCGTCCGTACCGAGCGGCGGCCACCGAGGCGCAGCCCGGTCAGCGCCGCGAGCACACCGGCGCCCACCAGGTACGGCCCGTACGCCGCGCCCCCGGCCGTCAGCAGTCCGTACAGGCCCACGCACACCCCCAGCAGACCGCCCAGGACGAGAGCCGTCGTGGTGTGCCGTACCGCCCGCGGCACGGGCGCGGTACGCCCGTACCCCCGCGCGTCCATCGACGCCGCCACCGCGACGGAGCGCTCCAGCGCGCCCTCCAGCACCGGCAGCCCGATCTGGAGCACCGCCCGCACCCCGCCCGTCGGCCGCCCGCGCAGCCGCCGCGCCGTCCGCAGCCGCACCACGTCGGCCACCATGTTCGGCGCGAACGTCATGGCGACGACCACGGCGACCCCCGCCTCGTACAGCGCGCCCGGCAGCGACTTCAGCAGCCGCACCGGGTTCGCCAGCGCGTTCGCGGCGCCCACGCAGATCAGCAGCGTGGCCAGCTTCGCCCCCTCGTACAGCGCGAACACCAGCTGCTCGGCCGTCACACGGCCCCCGACGCGCACCCCCTGCGCCCAGTCGGGCAGCGGCACCTCCGGCAGCGTGAGCAGCACCCGCGTACCGGGGATCGGCGAGCCGAGGACCACCGAGAACACCAGCCGCAGCGCCAGCACCATCAGCCCCAGCTTCACGAAGGCGCCGTACGAGCGGGACCACGGCGCGTCGGTGCGGCGGGCCGCCACCACATAGCCGGCCACGCCGACGAGCAGGCCCAGCAGCAGCGGATTGGTGGTGCGGGACGCCGCGGTGGCCAGGCCCAGCGCCCACAGCCACCAGGCGCCGGCGTGCAGGGCGTTGCTCCGGTGGGCCTCGGGTGCGCGCAGCGTCATCGGCGACGGCGGCGGGACGCCTGCCACAGCGCGGCGGCGCCGAGGGCGAGCACGGCGGCGGCGCCGGCGACGAGCCCGAGGGAGGGGCCGGTGTCCCCGGCGGGCGCGGAGGGCGGCGCCGGGGCGGTGACGACGTCGGAGTCCGCCACCTGCTCGCCGCAGCCGGTCCTCGGATAGCCCGCGATCGCGCACAGCAGGGCCTGGCTGTTGTACCGCAGCGGTTTCGCCACGGCCGCCAGCGCGTCCGCGCTCGTCGCCGCTTCCGGGACCCGGGCGCACGCGCCGCGCTGCTCCGGCGGCGCCCCGGAGCCCTCCGGCGCGTCCGCCGCCGTACCGAAGTCGACGACGATCGCGACCCGCTTGGTGCCGTCCTCGCGCGGCGTCGTCCCGCAGATCGCGGCGAAGTCGGGCGCGCGGCGCGGCTGCGACGCGGGGCTCCCGGCACCGGCGCTCACGGCGAAGCGGTAGCCGTTCACCTCGCCGTCGACCGGCCGGGCGGTGGCCGGGCCCTGCGTGGCGTACGTCCAGGACGGGCCGGGGCCGCTCTGCCAGAACGACCAGTAGCGGTACCCCGTGGCCTGCGCCGGCCCCGAGGCGAGCAGGGTCAGCGCCATGCCGAGGAGCAGGAGCCGGACGGCACGCATCACAGCTGCCGGTTCTTGTTGCGGCCGCTGATCAGGAAGCCGATGCCCATACCGGCGAACAGGAAGACGCCGACGACCAGCCAGACGCCGAAGCCGCTGTTCTCGCCGGACTCCTTGGTCTCGCTCTCCTCCTGCGCCCGCGTCTCGACCGTCGACTGCGGCTTGGGCCCGGTCGCGTTCAGCCGCTGTACGAGGTCGGCGCCGCCGAAGTCGCGGGGGTCGACGCCCACCGTGTGCGCGGCGAGTATCAGTTGTGCCCAGGCGGCGGGACCGGTCTGCTCGGCCCACGCCGGGCCGTTCTTCTTCAGCCACGCCACCGCGCCGGCCGCCTTGTCGCCGTGCCCGGCCGCGCCGAGCGCGACGACCGCGTCGGCCGTGTTGCCGACGTCGGGCAGGGGTGTGGTGGTCGCGGCGCCCGGCATCGGCGGCAGGTCGAGGTGCCCGTTCTTCGCGAGGGCGGTGACGAGCCAGGCGGCGCCGTTGCGCGCGGCCCGCTCGGCCGTCGGTTTGGCCGCCATCTCGCAGGTCGGCGCCTGGTCGGGCTTGGCGCCCCGGGTCTGGGCGTGCTTGCCGAGCCCGGCCAGTACGGCGGCCGCGGTGGCGTCGGCGTTGGCGACCAGCTTGCCGGCCTTGTCGGGCTGGTAGGCGAAGGCGCCCCCGCCCTGCCCGGCGCCGCAGGGGATGGCGAACCCGAGCAGCGCGTCGTACGGGCTCCTGCCGTCCGCCGACTTCACGTCGCCCGGCTTCTCGCCCGCCGCGGCGAGCGCGCTGATGACGACGGAGGTGGAGTTGGCGTCACTGGGCCCGCCCGGGTTGTAGCTCCAGCCGCCGTCCTTGTTCTGCACGCCCTTGAGCCAGGCCGCGCCCGCCTCCACGGCCCGGGTGACCGCCGCCTCGGGCCGGGGGAGCCCGGCCAGTGCCTGGACGGCGACGGCGGTGGCGTTGGTGTCCAGCACGGTCGCCGGGTCGCAGGGCTTGGCCGGGTCGGGGCGGTACGAGGCGAATCCGCCGCCGTCGCACTGCTGCCCGAGCAGCCAGTCGACGGCCTTCCCGGCCGGCTCGACGTCGCTCGTCTCCTGCGCCATGAAGGCGAGGGACTGCCGCCACACACCGTCGTAGGTGGGGTCCTTCTTGCCGTACAGGCCGGACGGGATCACGGCTGCCGGGCTGCTCGGGGAGGGCGCCGGCGCCGCGTACGCGGCAGGGGCGACGGCTCCGGCGCCGAACAGCACGGCGGTGAGCGCGGTGGCGACGCTGCGGCGAACGGTGGTCATGGCTGCGGTGGCCTCTCCTGCGGGGGCCGGGACCGGCGCACCGAAAGGCACCAGGCTCCGGCTCCGTATTCCTCGACGGTGCCGGCCACCGGGCAGATCCCGGTGACGCGAGCCGAACACGTACGCGTAAGGGGCGATCCGGCTCACCGCCGCTGCTGCGACGGCTCACGGTTGCGGGTCAGCGCCGGATTCGCACCGGCTTCTCCCCGTACGGGCTTGATGACGACGCGCTCACTCTACCGGGGGCCCTCGCGGCGGCCACGTGAGGGCTCTCGCCCTCAGCCCCCACCCGCCCGCACCCGGCGTACGGCATCGGGGCGGGGCCGTGCACCCACTGGAACCGCCGCCCCCGGGCCTTCGTTCCGGCGACCCGCATCCGGCGTACGGCATCGGGGCGCACCCGCCACCCGTACGAGACCCCGCCCCCGGGCCTTCGTTCCGGCGACGCGCACCCGGCGTACGGCATCGGGGCGGGGCCGTGCAGGGTCGTCCCCGCAGCGGGTCGGCGGCGCTGAGGCGGCACCACCGGCAGCTGCCGTACCCGGCACCCCGGGACACGGAAACCAACCGGCCACGCCCGCCCGCCCGTCAGGTCGCCCCCGCCCCCGCTCCTGCCCCCGCCCCTGCTCCCGCTCCCCGCCCCGGGCTCGTCAGGTCGATCAGCCGGCACGCCGTCTCGATGTCGACCGTCACCTGCGCGATCGACGCCCGCCCCGAGAGCCAGGTGATGAGCGCGGAGTGCCAGGTGTGTTCGATGACCCGCACCGCCGACAGCTGCTCGGGGGTCGGGCGCTCCAGGCCCGTCGCGTCCAGGATGATCGCCGTCGTGCGGCGCGAGACCGTGTCGACCTCGGCGCTCACGCTCCGGTCCGCGAACGTCAGGGCGCGCACCATCGCGTCCGCCAGGTGCGGCTCGCGCTGGAGGGCGCGGAAGGCGCGCATCAGCGTCTCGGCGACCCGCTCGGACGCGGCCTCACCGGCCGGGGGACGCTTGCGCAGCGTCGTGTGCAGGTCCTCCAGCTGGTCCTGCATGGTGGCGACCAGCAGATGGATCTTGGAAGGGAAGTACCGGTACAGCGTGCCGAGCGCGACCCCGGCGGCCTCGGCGACCTCGCGCATCTGGACGGCGTCGAAACCGCCCCGGCAGGCCAGCTGCGCGCTGGCGTGCAGGATGCGGCGGCGGCGCGCCTCCTGGCGCTCTGTCAGCGGCGGCGACGCCGGTCTGTCTTCCGCTGTCATGTGTCCCCGTGGTCCCGTTCCGTGACGATGGTGGCCTACCGTACGACCGGGCGCCCGCCGTGGCGTGAATCACCTGTTCCGGCCCTCACAGCGGCGCTACCTGCCGGTAGATTCGAAGCTCCTTGAACGATCAAGTCTGTAACTTGTTCTAGATTAGCGCGACCGGTTACGCTCCGGCGAAACGCAGGCAGAAGGGGGCCGCGAGTGACCGCTGAGGCCATAGAGGCAGGCCCCCGTGCCCACGCCGTCCAGGGGGACGCCGACGGCCCGCTGCGCATCGCCCTCCTCACGTACAAGGGGAACCCGTTCTGCGGGGGCCAGGGCGTCTACGCACGGCACCTGTCGCGGGAGCTCGCCCGCCTCGGGCACAGCGTCGAGGTGATCGGCTCCCAGCCCTACCCCGTGCTGGACGAGGGCGTGCCGCTCACCGAGCTGCCCTCCCTCGACCTGTACCGCCACCCGGACCCGTTCCGCACCCCCAAGCGCGACGAGTACCGGGACTGGGTCGACGCCGTCGAGGTCGCGACCATGTGGACCGGCGGCTTCCCCGAGCCGCTCACCTTCTCGCTGCGCGCCCGCCGCCACCTGGCCGCGCGGCGCGGCGACTTCGACGTCGTCCACGACAACCAGACCCTCGGCTACGGCCTCCTCGGCGACCTCGGCGCCCCGCTCGTCACCACCATCCACCACCCGATCACGGTCGACCGGCAGCTGGAGCTGGACGCCGCGACGGACTGGAAGCGCCGGGCCTCCGTGCGCCGCTGGTACGCCTTCACGCGCATGCAGAAGCGCGTGGCCCGCCGGCTGCCCTCCGTCCTCACCGTCTCCGGCTCCTCGCGGGACGAGATCGTCGAGCACCTCGGCGTACGGCAGGACCGCATCCGCGTGGTCCACATCGGCGCCGACACCGACCTGTGGTCGCCCGACCCGGCCGTCCCCGAGGTCCCGGGCCGCATCGTCACCACCTCCAGCGCCGATGTCCCCCTCAAGGGCCTCGTCCACCTGGTCGAGGCGCTCGCCAAGCTCCGTACCGAGAACCCGGACGCCCACCTCGTCGTCGTCGGCAAGCGCGCCGAGGACGGGCCGGTCGCGCAGGCCATCGAGCGGTACGGGCTGGACGGCGCCGTCCGGTTCGTCAAGGGCGTCACCGACGCCGAGCTCGTCGACCTCTACCGCGGCGCCCAAGTGGCGTGCGTGCCCTCCCTGTACGAGGGGTTCTCGCTGCCCGCCGCCGAGGCGATGGCCACCGGCACGCCGCTGGTCGCCACCACGGGCGGCGCGATCCCGGAGGTCGCCGGCCCCGACGGCGAGACCTGTCTGGCCGTCCCGCCGGGCGACGCGGGCGCCCTTGCCGCGGCGCTGGGCCGCCTGCTGGGCGACGCCGGGCTGCGCGCCCGCCTGGGCGCGGCGGGCCGCACCCGGGTGCTGGACCGGTTCACCTGGGCCCGCGCGGCCCAGGGCACCGCGCAGCTGTACCGCGAGGCCATCGCCGCGCGGGGAGCCCGCCGATGAGCCGGCGGACGAGCCCGCCGACGTGCCCACCGAGCCGGTCGACGAGCCCGCCGATGAGCGCGCCGATGACGCCTCCCACCGCACCCACCCTCCTGGCCCTCCTGGACCGTGAAAGCAGGCCGCACTCGTGCTGACCGTCGACTTCACCCGCTTCCCGCTCGCCCCCGGCGATCGCGTGCTCGACCTGGGCTGTGGGGCCGGCCGGCACGCGTTCGAGTGCTACCGGCGCGGGGCGCAGGTCGTCGCCCTCGACCGCAACGGCGAGGAGATCCGCGAGGTCGCCACGTGGTTCGCGGCCATGAAGGAGGCCGGTGAGGCCCCGGCCGGCGCCACCGCCACGGCGATGGAGGGCGACGCCCTCAACCTGCCCTTCCCCGACGAGTCGTTCGACGTCGTGATCATTTCCGAGGTCATGGAGCACATCCCGGACGACAAGGGTGTCCTCGCCGAGATGGTCCGCGTGCTCAAGCCGGGCGGGCGCATCGCGATCACCGTGCCCCGCTACGGCCCCGAGAAGGTCTGCTGGACGCTCTCCGACGCGTACCACGAGGTCGAGGGCGGCCACATCCGCATCTACAAGGCGGACGAACTGCTCGCGAAGATCCGCGAGGCCGGGCTGAGGCCGTACGGCACCCACCACGCCCACGCGCTGCACTCGCCCTACTGGTGGCTGAAGTGCGCCTTCGGTGTCGACAACGACAAGGCGCTGCCCGTCCGCGCGTACCACAAGCTGCTGGTCTGGGACATCATGAAGAAGCCCCTGGCCACCCGCGTCGCCGAGCGTGCCCTCAACCCCGTCCTGGGCAAGAGCTTCGTGGCGTACGCGACCAAGCCCCACCTCCCGCGTGCGGCGGCCGCCCAGTGACCTCACCGGAACAGGTCGCCGAACACCTCGTCCTGCCCGGCGTCCTCACCGCCGAGCAGGCCGCCGAGACCGTCGCCGGCATCCTCGCGGTGCAGCGCGAGGACGGCGCCATCCCGTGGTTCCGCGGCCACCACCTGGACCCGTGGGACCACACGGAGGCGGCCATGGCCCTGGACGCTGCCGGCGAGCACACGGCCGCCGCCCGCGCCTACGAGTGGCTGGCCCGCCACCAGAACGCCGACGGCTCCTGGTACGCCGCCTACCACGACGGCGACCCCACCCGGGTCACCGACGAGAGCCGGGAGACCAACTTCTGCGCGTACATCGCCGTCGGCGTCTGGCACCACTACCTCGCCACCGGCGACGACACCTTCCTCGACCGGATGTGGCCGGTCGTCTACGCGGCGGTCGAGTTCGTGCTGCGCCTCCAGCAGCCCGGCGGCCAGATCGGCTGGAAGCGCGAGGCCGACGGCACGCCCGTCACCGACGCGCTGCTGACGGGCTCCTCCTCGATCCACCAGGCGCTGCGCTGCGCGCTGGCCGTCGCGGAGGAGCGCGAGGAGCCGCAGCCCGACTGGGAGCTGGCGACGGGCGCGCTCGGCCACGCCATCCGCAGCCACCCCGAGCGGTTCCTCGACAAGAGCCGCTACTCGATGGACTGGTACTACCCCGTGCTCGGCGGCGCCGTCACCGGCACGGCCGCCAAGGAGCGCATCGAGAGCGCCTGGGACGACTTCGTGGTCCCCGGCCTCGGTGTGCGCTGCGTGTTGCCCAACCCGTGGGTGACGGGCGGCGAGAGCTGCGAACTGGCCCTGGCGCTCTGGGCGATGGGAGAGTCGGACCGGGCGCTGGAGATCCTCCAGTCCATCGGCCATCTGCGCGCCGAGGGCGGCATGTACTGGACGGGGTACGTCTTCGAGGGCGACCGTGCCGTCTGGCCGGAGGAGCTCACGACGTGGACGGCGGGCTCCCTGCTGCTCGCGGTGGCCGCCCTGGGGGGAGACGAGGCGACCACCGCTGTCTTCGGCGGCGAGAGGCTGCCGCGCGGTCTGGAACCTGGCTGCTGCTGACTCGCCGGTGGCGCACGGCTCAGTAGCGGCGCAGGCGGCCCGCCACCAGGTGGCCGACGAAGAGGTACACGACCGCGGCGAGGCCGTAGCCCGCCACGACGCGCGCCCAGGCCGCGTCGAAGGTGAACAGGTCGTACGACCAGCCGGCGAGCCAGCGGGCCGCGTCCTGGACGAACTGCACCAGGTCGTTGGCGCGGTTGGCGTCCAGGAGGTACATCAGGATCCAGAGGCCGATGACGGCGGCCAGGATGTCCGCGACGACCGCGACAGCGGTCGCCGCCCGGTTGCTTCCGTTCCGATGACGGGGAGACATGAGGGACGGGTTACCGCTCGGCCCCGCCCCAAACGAACCTGTCGCCATGGACCTGTCATGACGATCCGTCAGGACGCGTACCGGCTGTACGCCGACGGCCCCCCACCCGGGAAGGGTGAGGGGCCGTCCTGCGAGCCGGGGTGCGAGAGCTAACCCCGCTGGATGCCCGTGGTGTCCTGGAGGACGCCACGACGGCCGTCCTGCGTCTGGGCCACCAGGCCCTGACCGCGCTGCTCCACGGCCAGGTACCAGGTGCCGGGGGCCAGTTCGGCGATCGGGTTGGGGGCGCCGTCCTCGGCGTACAGCGGGCGGGCGACCGGCACCGCGAACCAGAACGGCGCGAAGTCCACGGCGGGCGCGGCCTGCTGCGGCTGCGCCTGCGCGGGCTGCCCCTGGCCGCCCTGCGAGGGCTGCGGGCCCTGCGGCTGGCCGCCCTGCGCGGGCCCCGGCTGACCGGGCTGGCCGCCCGGGTAGCCGTACCCGCCCTGCGGCTGGCCCGGCTGCGCCCCGTACGGCTGCTGCGCGGCACCCGGGTAGCCGTACCCGGCCTGCGGGTGCCCGCCGTACGGCTGCGGCTGCTGCGGGCGCGGAGCGCCCATCAGCGGGGCCTTGAGGACCGGGACGAGCGGGGAGGCGACGGCCGCCGCGGCCAGCAGCAGCGCGGCGATCAGGCCCAGGATGAGCCCCGCGCCCGCGCCGTCCGCCTCGAACATCCACATGAGCAGGGTCCAGGCCGAGGCGATCGTCAGGACGACACCGGCCTGGCCGAGGTCGAGCCCGGCGATCTTCCGGGGCTGGGGCAGCCCGCGGGCCACCACGATCAGAGCCGCGCCCACGATGCCGGGGATGTACGCGCCCCAGGCGAGCTGCGCGAACTCCCAGGCGCTCGGGGCGGAGTCACAGTAGGCGCCGGAGCATTCGGCGAGGTCCAGGAACGAGGCGATGAACAGCACCACCGCTGCTCCGATCACCACGCCATCGCCTCGAGTGAGGGAGCGGATGTTCACGTGAGAAGTCCTTCGTCGGTTGTCGTCGGGACGGGGGTGGCGCGAAGCACGGGGGCGGCCCCCTCGTACGGATGCTGTGCGTGCCCGGGGCGGCCCCCGGACCCCCGGCAGGTTATCGTTCGCCCCGCCTAGCCCCGTAGGTAGGTGCTGATCCCGTCCGCGATTCCGCGAGCCGCTTCCTGGCGCCACGCGGCATCCGTGAGCAATGCGGCATCCTCCCGGTCACGCATATTGCCGCATTCGATGAACACCTTGGGCACGGTCGACAGATTCAGTCCGCCGAGATCCTTCCGCACGTCCAACCCTGTGCCCCCACCCACGTAGTTGGCGGGCGCGCTGCCCGTGGCGGTGGCGAACCGCGCCGCGATGTGCCGGCCGAGCGTGCGGGAGGGGCCGACGATTCGCGTCGTGTCCGCGCCACCGCCCTTGACCGCGGCGGGAAGGATCACGTGGAACCCCCGGTTGCCGGTCGCGGAACCGTCCGCGTGGAGGGAGACGACGGCGTCCGCGTGGGCGTTGTTGCCGATCCGCGCGCGCTCGTCGATGCAGGGGCCGTACGGGCGGTCGGCGTCGTGGGTGAGGACCACCTTCGCGCCCAGCCCCCGAAGGAGCGTACGGAGACGGTGGGAGACATCGAGCGTGAACGCGGCTTCCGTGTAACCGGAGTTGGTGGACGTGCCGGTGGTGTCGCACTCCTTGTGGCCGGTGCCGATGTCCACCTTCGCGTTGATTTCCCGGGGGTGGTCGAAGTTCCCCGGGTTGTGGCCGGGGTCGATCACCACGGTCTTTCCGGTGAGAGGGGCCGCGGCGGGAGAGGCCGGCGCGTCCGCGCCGGGCGCCGGGCGGGAGGCCGCGGGCAGCGGCCCGTGCGCCCTCGGCGCCGGCTCGGCCGCGCCGCTCGTCGTGTCCCAGACCAGCCAGCCGGCCAGCGCGGCGAGCAGCGGCGCGCCGGCCGCGAGGAGGAGCCTCGACCGGCGGCGCGGGGCGGGAGTGTCGTCGTCATGCACTCCGCGATGCTAGGCGATACGGTCAGGCGCCCTGGCCCGTGCGGCGCAGGACACGCAGCGAGTCCGTCACCGACACCTCGGTGAAGGCGCCCGACTCCAGGGCCCGCAGATAGATCCGGTACGGGGCCTGGCCGCCGTCCGCCGGGTCGGGGAACACGTCATGGATGACGAGCAGCCCGCCGGGCGCGACGCGCGGCGCCCAGCCCTCGTAGTCGGCGTTCGCGTGCTCGTCGGTGTGGCCGCCGTCGATGAACACCATCCCGACCTCGCCCGCCCACACCTTCACCACCTGCGGGGACCGGCCCACGACCGCGATGACGTGATCCTCCAGACCCGCCTTGCGCAGGGTGCGGCGGAACGTGGGCAGCGTGTCCATCAGGCCGACCTCCGGGTCCACCACCGTCGGGTCGTGGTACTCCCAGCCCGGCTGCTGCTCCTCGCTGCCCCGGTGGTGATCGACGGTGACGACCACGGTGCCCGCCGCCCGCGCGGCGTCCGCCAGCAGGATCGTGGAGCGCCCGCAGTACGTGCCGACCTCCAGCAGCGGCAGCCCGAGCCGCCCCGCCTCGGCCGCCGCCGCGTACAGCGCCAGGCCCTCCCGTACGGGCATGAACCCCTTGGCGGCCTCGAACGCGGCGAGCGTCTCCGGCGCGGGCGCGGTCGGCGCGGTGGCGGCCATGGGGTTCCTCCTGGTCGTACGTCCGTACTGGGCGGTCACATCGTAGGCGGGGCCGCCGGGCGCTTCGCATCGCACTCGAACCACACCGTCTTGCCGCCCGCCAGCGGCACCGTCCCCCAGCGGTCCGTCACCGCCTCCACCAGAAGCAGGCCGCGTCCCCCCTCGTCGAGCGCGTCAGCCCGGCGCTCGGTGAGCGGCGGGCGGTCGGACCCGTCCGTCACCTCCACCCGCAGGCCCTCGGGGCGGCGGAGGATGAGCATCGTGCACCGCCTGCCGGGCACATGCCGCACGACGTTGGCGACGAGCTCCGTCATCGCCAGCTCGGCGGCGTCGGTCAGCTCCGCCATGTCCCAGCGCGTGAGGAACATGCGCAGGATGCGCCGCACGTGCCGCGCCGAGTGTTCACCGACCGTGAAGCCCATGCGGTAGCCGCCGCTGACGTTCGCCGGTGAGGGTTCAATCACGTGATCCATGTCACCAGAGTGCGGTGGCGTGCTTACGCTCGGCTACGAACCGAAACGAACGCCGCACGGCGTGAACTTGGGGGTGGCCACCGCATGGTCAACATCCGCGACCTCGACCCCAGCGCCTCACCGCTGGACTACTACGGCTCCGAGCTGCGCCGCCTGAGGGAGGAGGCGGGGCTGAAGCAGGCACAACTCGGCGACATCATCTTCTGCACGGCCTCGCTCATCGGCCAGATCGAGACCGCGAAGAAGGTCCCGACGCGGGACTTCTCGGAACGCATCGACGCGGCGCTCGGCACGGGCGGCACCTTCTCGCGGCTCGTGGGGCTGGTGCTGCGGAGCCAACTGCCGCACTGGTTCCAGCCCTACGCGGAGATGGAGGCGAAGGCGGCGTACATCTCGACGTACCAGGCGCAGTTGGTGGATGGACTGTTGCAGACAGAGGGGTACGCGCGGGCGGTACTGGGTGCCCGGACTGACGGTAACCTCGATGCCCGGGTCGCCGCCCGCATGGAACGGCAGCGGATCCTGGGGCGCGAGAATCCGCCGCTGATCTGGGTGGTATTGAGCGAAGCAGCGCTGCACCAGGAGATCGGCGGCCGGGAAGTCATGCGCGGCCAACTCACCCACTTGTTGGGCCTCCAGGGACGTGAGTGGGTGCAGGTACAAGTGTTGCCCTTCACCGCAGGTGCGCATGCGGGATTGCCGGGCACCTTCAGTCTCCTCCGATTCGATGACGACCCCGACCTCGTCTATACCGAGGACTTCGTGCAGGGCCATATGACGGCCAATCCGCAGGCTCTCAGGGAGGGTTCCCTCCGTTACGATCACCTTCAGGCCGCCGCCCTTTCCGTGGAGGAGTCGGCGGCACTGATCGCCCGCGTAATGGAGGAGCGCTATGGAGACCATCCAGGACCTGACGGGCGCACGGTGGCGTAAGTCCAGCTACAGCGCTGACACCGGTGGCCAGTGCGTCGAGTGCGCCCCCCTCGGCGCCGCCGCCTGGCGCAAGTCGTCCCACAGCGGCGACACCGGCGGCAACTGCGTCGAAATCGCCGCACAGCCCTGCCGCGTCGCCGTCCGGGACTCCAAGAACCCCGAGGGCCCCGCCTTCGCCGTCGGTACGGCGGCCTTCGCGGCGTTCGTCGGGGCCGCCGCCGAGGGACGCGTCTGAGGGACCTCGGTCCCACGGACGTACGACGAAGGCCCGATGTACGGAGCGGAACCCAGCTGCGACCATGACAGGCATGGTCCAGCCCCGTACACGTACCAAGCCCGCTTCCCTATCCGTCACCACTGAGCAGCGCCCGGCCCGCGCCTGGCTGGTCCTGCTCGCCGCCTGCGCCGGTCAGTTCCTCGTCGTCCTCGACGTCTCGGTCGTCAACGTGGCCCTGCCGTCGATGCGCGCCGACCTGGGACTGTCGGCGCTCGGGCTCCAGTGGGTGCTCAACGCGTACACGATCGCCTTCGCCGGGTTCATGCTGCTGGGCGGGCGGGCGGCGGACCTGTTCGGGCGCAAGCGGATGTTCCTGGTCGGGCTCGGGCTGTTCACCGCCGCGTCGCTGGCCGGCGGGCTCGCGGTGGAGGGCTGGCAGCTGCTCGCCGCCCGCGCCGTGCAGGGGCTCGGGGCGGCGGTGCTCGCGCCCGCGACGCTCACCATCGTGACCGGCGCGGTGGAGCCGGGGCCCGCGCGGACGCGGGCGATCGGCACCTGGTCGGCCGTGGGCGCGGGCGGCGGCGCGGCCGGCGGACTGGTCGGCGGCCTCCTCACGGACCTGCTCTCCTGGCGCTGGGTGCTGCTGATCAACGTGCCGGTGGGGGTGCTGGTGTTCATCGGCGCCGCGCTGTGGGTGCGCGAGGGCCGGACCGGTGGCGGCCGGCGGCTCGACCTGCCCGGCGCGGTCCTGGTCACCGGCGGCCTGGCGGCCGTCGCGTACGGCATCGTGCAGACGGAGCAGGCCGGCTGGGGCGACTCGGCGACCCTGCTGCCGCTGTGCGGCGGCCTGGCGCTGCTGGCGGCCTTCGTCGCGGTGGAGGCACGGACGGGCGCGCCGCTGATGCCGCTGAAGGTGTTCCGGTCGCGGGCGGTGTCGGCGGCCAACGTGTCGATGCTGGTGACCGGTTCGGCGTCGTTCGCCATGTGGTTCTTCATGACGATGTACGCCCAGAACGTCCTCGGCTACACGCCGCTGGAGGCCGGTCTCGCCCTCGTACCGAGCTCCATCAGCGTCATCGTCGGCTCCAAGCTGGCACCCCGGCTGATGGCCACGGCCGGTGCGCGGAACCTGGCGGTGCTCGGCACGCTGATCGCCGCCACCGGGTTCGGCTGGCAGTCGCTGATGGACGCGCACGGCTCGTACCTGCACGTGGTGCTCGGCCCCGGCATCCTGATGATGTTCGGCGTCGGCCTGGTCATCACCCCGCTCGCCGCCCTCGCCACTTCGGGCGCGGCTCCGGGTGACGCCGGGCTCGTGTCGGGGATGGTCAACACCTCCCGCACGATGGGCGGCGCCCTGGGGCTGGCCGTCCTGTCGACGGTCGCCGCCGCCCGTACGGCCGGGGGCACGGGTGCGGAGGCGCTGACGGCCGGTTACGCGCTGGCGTTCCGCATCGGTGCGGGAACCCTGCTGGCGGGCGCGGTGCTCATGCTGCTGTGGCTGCCGCGCCGTACCGTCGACCACTGACCCGACAGGACGCCGAACGCGGGAGGCGGGCCCGATGCCCATCGACGTGAGCCGCGCGATCGCCGCCGGGCCCCGGTCCGCCGCGATCCACTGGGACCCCAGGGACGTCCAGCTCTACCACCTGGGTCTCGGCGCCGGCGTCCCCGCCACCGACCCCGGCGAACTGCGGTACACCCTGGAGTCCCGGCTGCACGTCCTGCCCTCCTTCGTCACCGTCGCGGGCGGCGGCCCGGGCGTCATCGGCGGCCTGTCGACGCCCGGTGTCGATGTCGACCTCGCCGCCGTCCTGCACGCCGGGCAGAGCATCCGGCTGCACCGCCCCCTTCCGGTACGGGGCCGGGCCACCGGCAGCTCCCGGGTCGCCGCCGTGTACGACAAGGGCAAGGCCGCCGTGATCGTCCTGCGTTCCGAAGCGGCCGACGCCGACGGGCCGTTGTGGGAGAGCGAGGCCCTGCTGTACGTACGCGGGGAAGGCGGCTTCGGCGGCGAACGCGGCCCCTCCGCCCGGCCCGGCTGTCGCGAACCCTCGTACTCCGTTCCCGACGTGACCGTCGAGCGCCGCGTCCGCGAGGACCAGGCGCTGCTCTACCGGCTCTCCGGCGACACCAACCCGCTGCACGCCGACCCGCGATTCGCGCGGCGCGCGGGCTTCGAGCGGCCCATCCTGCACGGCCTGTGCACGTACGGCATGGCCCTGAAGGCCGTCGTCGACACGGTGCTCGGCGGGGACGTCACCCGGGTCCGGTCGTACCGGGCCCGCTTCGCCGGGGTCGTGTTCCCCGGGGAGACGCTCCGGGTCCGGTTGTGGCGGCCGGACGACGGGGGCCGGGTGCGGGTGGTGGTGACCGCCGTCGAACGGGACGACGCGCCGGTCCTCACCGACACCCTCGTCCGCACCGCCTGAAGGACGGACCGGGGACGGGCGGACGGGCGGACCGGGGACGGACGGAGGGCGGAGGGTGCGGGGAGGGGCGGCGGGGTGGAGGGGGAGATGTGAGAGGGCCGCCCCGGGGGGTGTCCCCTGGGCGGCCCTCATCGCTGTCGGCGGGCCGTCAGGCCGAGGTCCCGTGGTTCGGGTCCTTGCGGTGACGGCCGTGCGGCTGCGACGACAGGTCCTCCGTCGCCGCCGCGCCCCCTCGGTGCTTTCCGGAGCCACCGGCGTCCCCGTGCGGTCGCGCCTGGGTCGTGTCGGTCATGGCCTCAGACATGTGGGAAGTTCACCCCGTAAAGATCGCTGACGATGTGCGGCCCGAGAGTCTAGCCACGGGCGGTCCGGCCGGTGAGCGGAGCCTGCTGCAACGGAACCGGCTTGCACACTCCAGGAGTCGCGCCGCCCCGGGACGGTTCCCCACCTGCGCGTTCCGGTTGTGGCGGTTGTGTGACCGCCTCCACGGGCACCCGTGCCAGCCCGCACCGCACCGCCCCCGTCACGTACGGCAGGCGCAGCGCGCCCTCCGGCGTCCACAGCCCCGCCCCCGGCAGCCAGCCCGCCGGCGCGGGAAGCTGGTGCAGCCGCCGCCCCGCCGGCCGCCACACCCCCACCCAACTGCCCGCCGCCGCGTCGATCCGCAACGCCACCGAACAGACCTCCGGCGTCAGCATCTGCCCCGGCTGTACGGCGAACGGCGTCACCGCCGCGTCGGCGAGCCGCAGGCACTCCGGGAAGCGCACCGGCAGCGTGCTGCCCAACACCCCCCAGCCCAGCCGCGCGTGCCCCGGTGACGGCGCGTCGGAACGGATCAGCAGCAACCCGCTGTCCGCGTCCGCCAGCAGCAGCCGGTCATCGCTCTCCTCCGTGATCTGCAGCAACGGCGACACCTCCCCGCCGCGCTCCAGGTCCACCGCGACCGCCTTGACGGGCCCTCCGTCGAGCTGCCGGTCCAGCGCCAGCAGCCGGCCCGTACGGTCCAGCCACACCCCGCCCGTACAACGCCCGTTGATCTCGGCGACGCGCTCGGGGCCGTACGCCCCACCCGCCACCTGCCACACAGCCGAGGAGTGCTCCCCGGCGACCAGGGCGTACGCGCGCGTGCCGTCCGGCGACGGCGGCAGCAGCCGCAAGGACGCCGCGTCGACAGCGCCCAGCGGCAGCTGGCCCGTGCCGGGGCCGGTCGGGTACAGCAGCGCGAAGGTGTACCGCCCGCCCGCGCGGCGTCCGATCAGTACCCGCCCGTCCACCAGCGGCAGCAGCTGCGCGTGCGGGTCCTCCGGCTGGGCGAGCGGCAGGGGCACCGCGTACGGCTCGGGGCCGTCCAGCGTCCACCGCTCCGGATACAGCGCCTCGCCCTCACCCGCCAGCCGCGCCGCGTAGGTACCGTCCGCCGTGATCGTGAATCCCCTGTGACCGGCGATCTCGATGGCACAGACTGTCATCGACTCGTCACCTCCGGCGACCGAAGGTAGTTTTCGTACGCCGAACCGAACACCGTGAGCGGCACCGCTTCACCTATAAGGGTGGCCATGTCCTGGTTCGCCTGAGAAAGGGGAGGTGTTTGTGCTCCCGGTGCGTGTGGTGCGGGGGCCGGGTGCGGGGTGCCGGCGCGGGTCCCGGCAGCCGGGTGCCGGCGCGGGTCGCGAGCACCTTCACCCGCGCCCACGGGTACGGAGGGGAGGCGCCGGCGGGCGCCTGCGCGGGGTTGTCCACAGGCCAGGGCGGCGGGGCGCGCGGGACAGGTAGCCTTTCCTACGTGCCCCGTCTGTCTGAAGTCATCGCCGCGCTCGACGCCCTCTGGCCCCCTGAGCGGGCCGAACAGTGGGATGCCGTCGGCACGGTCTGCGGTGACCCCGACGCCGCGGTCACCCGCGTGCTGTTCGCCGTCGACCCCGTCCAGGAGATCGCCGACGAGGCGATCGAGCTCGGCGCCGACCTGATCGTCACCCACCACCCCCTGTATCTGCGCGGCACGACGACCGTCGCGGCCGGCCACTTCAAGGGCCGCGTCGTCCACACGCTGATCAAGCACGACATCGCGCTGCACGTCGCGCACACCAACGCCGACACGGCCGACCCCGGAGTGTCCGACGCCCTCGCGGGCGCCCTTGACCTGCGCGTCACCGGCCCCCTGGTCCCCGAGAGCGGCCTCGGCCGGATCTGCGAGGTCGACCCGCCCGAGTCTCTGCGGGACTTCGCCGCCCGCGCCGCCAAGCGGCTCCCGGCCACCGCCCAGGGCATCCGCGTCGCCGGCGACCTCGACGCGCTCGTCCGCACGGTCGCCGTCAGCGGCGGCTCCGGCGACAGCCTCTTCGACGCCGTCCGGGCGGCCGGGGTGGACGCCTTCCTCACCGCCGACCTGCGCCACCACCCGGCGTCGGAGGCCGCGCAGCACTCCCGGCTGGGGCTGATCGACGCCGCGCACTGGGCCACCGAATGGCCCTGGTGCGAGCTGGCCGCCGCGCAGCTCGACGAGATTTCCGACCGTCACGGCTGGGACCTGCGGGTCCACGTCTCGACGACGGTCACCGACCCGTGGACCCACCACTCTTCCTCTGGAGCCCCCAACTGAACGCCGCGCCCGCCGACCAGATCCGACTCCTCGACGTCCAGGCCCTCGACGCCCGCCTGTCGCAGCTCGCGCACAAGCGCCGGTCGCTGCCCGAGCACGCCGAGATCGACTCGCTGACCAAGGACCTCACGCAGCTGCGCGACCTGCTCATCGCCGCGCAGACGGAGGAGAGCGACTGCGCCCGCGAGCAGACCAAGGCGGAGCAGGACGTCGACCAGGTGCGCCAGCGCGCCGTCCGCGACCAGCAGCGGCTGGACTCCGGATCCGCCACGTCCCCGAAGGACCTGGAGAACCTCCAGAGGGAGCTCGTCTCCCTCGCCAAGCGCCAGGGCGACCTGGAGGACGTGGTCCTGGAGGTCATGGAGCGCCGCGAGTCCGCGCAGGAGCGCGTCGCCGAGCTGACCGAGCGGGTCGCCGCCGTCCAGGCCAGGGTCGACGACGCGACGGCGCGGCGTGACGCGGCGGAGCAGCAGCTCGACAGCGAGGCCGCATCCGCCACCAAGGAGCGCGAGCTCGTCGCGGGCTCCATCCCGGCCGACCTGCTGAAGCTGTACGAGAAGATCCGCGGCCAGCAGGGCGGGGTCGGCGCGGCCCGCCTGTTCCAGCGCCGCTGCGAGGGCTGCCACATCGAGCTCAACATCACCGAGATCAACGACGTGCGGGCCGCCGCCCCCGACACGGTCGTGCGGTGCGAGAACTGCCGCCGCATCCTGGTCCGTACCTCGGAGTCCGGCCTCTGATGCCGAACGGGCTGCGCGAGCTGATCGTCGAGGCGGACGGTGGCTCCCGGGGCAACCCGGGCCCCGCCGGATACGGTGCGGTGGTCCTGGACCCGGTGTCCGGTGAGCCGCTGGTGGAGGCGGCCGAGTACATCGGCGTCGCCACGAACAACGTCGCCGAGTACAAGGGGCTGGTCGCGGGTCTGAAGGCGGCCCGCGAGCTCGCCCCGGACGCGAAGGTCCGCGTCCGCATGGACTCCAAGCTGGTCGTGGAGCAGATGTCCGGCCGCTGGAAGATCAAGCACCCGGACATGAAGCCCCTCGCCGCCGAGGCGGCCCGGGTCTTCCCCGCCGGTCAGGTCACCTACGAGTGGATACCGCGCGAGAAGAACAAGCACGCGGACCGGCTCGCCAACGAGGCGATGGACGCGGGCAAGCGCGGCAAGCAGTGGCAGCCGTCCACCTCGGCCGCCGCCCTCGACGCGGGCGCCGCCCGCGTGGTGGGCGACGCGGCGGCCGGCGCGGCGAAGGCCCGCGCGGCCCTCGCGGGCGCGGTCACGGAGCCCCGGGCAGCCGTCGCGGGCGCGGCGCCCGCCGGTATGTCCGCCACGGCGGGCGCCGCGCTCGCGGGCGTCGGCGCCGCCGCGGCGGCCGAGGCGGCGACCCGGCCCACGCCGTCCGTCGGCTGGGGGGACTCGGCGGACATGGGCGCACCGGCCACCTTCGTCCTGCTCCGGCACGGGGAGACGGCGCTCACCCCGGAGAAGCGTTTCTCCGGCAGCGGTGGCACCGACCCGGAGCTGTCCCCGGTCGGCCTGCGCCAGGCCGACGCGGTCGCGTCCGCACTCGCGGCGCGCGGCACCGTCCAGGAGATCGTCTCCTCCCCGCTGCTCCGGACCCGCCAGACGGCCGAGGCGGTCGCGGCCCGCCTGGGCCTGGAGGTCCGGATCGACGACGGCCTGCGGGAGACGGACTTCGGCGCGTGGGAGGGCCTGACGTTCGCGGAGGTCCGCGAGCGGTACCCGGACGACCTGAACGCCTGGCTGGCCTCCGCCAAGTCGGCCCCCACGGGCGGCGAGTCGTTCGCCGCGACCGCTCGCCGGGTGGCGGCCACGCGCGACCGTCTGACGTCGCTGTACGCCGGCCGCACGGTCCTGCTCGTCACCCACGTGAGCCCGATCAAGACCCTGGTCCGCCTGGCCCTGGGCGCCCCACCGGAATCCCTGTTCCGCATGGAACTCTCGGCGGCCTCCCTCTCGGTGGTCGCCTACTACCAGGACGGCAACGCCTCGGTCCGCCTCCTGAACGACACGTCCCACCTGCGCTGAGGGCCGACCCCGCCCCGCGCCCCTGCGGGGCGGGCCGCCCGCGGGGCGGGCCGTGCGCCGTACCCGGGTCCGCCCGGGTACGCACCCGTCGGGTGCAGCCGTGCGGTGGGGAGCGGTGCCGGGCCGGCCGCCCTCGTGCGGGGCGCGCCGGCCCACGAGTACCAGCCCGAGCAGTAACGGCATGCCACCGGCCGCGCGTCGGGGCGGGCCGTGCCCGGCTACTTGGATGCGCACCCTCCGGCCGGGGACCTGACGGTCCGGGTCGCTGCACCCTGTGCGGCGTGCCGGTCGCGCAGGCACACCGCGCGCGGCCCAGGGCGGGCGGGGCTGCGGGGTCCGGTCCACGGGGCTGCCGGGGGACCGGCACGGTCTGCGGCGGGCCAGCTGGAGCGTGACCCTGCCCCGCAGCCGGCCCGGCCCTTCGTGCGGGCCATGTCGCGCCGGGTGTGCGCCGGTCCGGGCGCGGAGCCGCCGCGTTCGGGGGGGGGGGGCGTCAGCCCCCGCGTACGTACCACCGGGGTCCGGGGAGATCGGAAATGCGTCGGGGAGGGAAAGAGTGTGTGATTAGGGGTGTAGATCACGGTGGTAGCCGGAGACTTAAAA
>NZ_JBEXQK010000043.1:0-58574 GCF_040612535.1 Streptomyces sp. NPDC006368 | reverse complement strand
AAAAACATTTTTTTAAAATTTTTTGTTTGTTTAACTGAGGTTTAATTAACATATGGGGGTCCCCCGGTGGGTCCCCCATTCCCCCCCGCCCTCTGACCATCCGGGCCGCATCGACGGCCGCGCTCCCTTCAGCAGGTACGGCGGTGTGTAGACCGACACGTCGTGGTTGTACGAGCCGTTGCCCGGGTTGTCGCCGACCGCCATCACCCGGCCGTCGGGCAGCAGGAACGCCGAGGAGTGGTAGCCGCGCGGGACCGGGTCGGCGGCCATGCCCGCCTGGTACGTGTCGGTGGCCGGGTCGAAGACCGAGGCCTCGAACACCGGATCGGCCCGGTCGTGCAGCGCGCCGCCGGTCTCCAGGACCTTGCCGTCCGGCAGCAGCACCGCCGAGACGTACATCTTGCCCTCGTCACCGGTCTGCGGCCGCTTGCCCCGGCCCTGGTCGACCAGGCCCTGCGGGAGCGGGGGGCCCGCGACGTAACCCGGGCTGGGCCGCTTGAGGTCGATGATGTCGGTGAGACGGTTGGCGGCGGGGTTGGACTCGTTGTTGCCACCCCCGATGGTCAGCACCCGCTGGTCCTGGGCCGGGGGCAGCAGCACGCTGGCCGACTCGTCGCGCTGGTCCTTGTTCCGCAGACCCGGCACATCGGTGATGGTGTTGGCGTCGTAGTCGTAGATGGAGGCGCCCGTGCCGGGGGTGCCGTTGCCGAAGGTGTGGCTGCCGGAGTAGAACAGGCGCCCGTCCTGCATGAGGATCATCGACGGGTACAGGCCCCAGTACGACCAGGTCTGCTTGACCTCGTTGATCGGCAGCCACTTGTTCTGCGCGGCCGAGAACTTCTCGGCCGTCACGTTGCCGGTGGAGTCCTGCTTCAGCCCGCCGAACGAGATGACGTCGCCGTTGCCGAGGATGGTCGCCGACGGGTACCAGTGCCCGTCGTGCATGTCGTTGGTCCTGAGGTACGTCTCGGTCGCCGGGTCGAAGATGTACGAGTCCTTCAACCCCTGGTAGCCGATCTTCCCGTCGGCGGACGGATAGCCCTTGTTGCCGCTCATCACCAGCACCCGGCCGTCCGCCAGCTGCACATGGCCGGCGCAGAACATGTCGACGGGCGTGGGGATGGTCCTGAAGGAGCCGTTCGCCGGGTCGTACACGGCGGAGGTGAAGGTGCCGGCCTCGAACATCTCCGGGTCGTTGCCGGAGCCGGCGATGAGCAGCACCTTCCCTCCCCCGGAGCCTTCGGCCTGGGAGGTACCCCCGTGCAGGACGACCGAGTGCATGGAGCGGACCGGGTTCCTGGTCTTCAGGACGTCCCACCGGCCCTTCACGCACTCCTCGGCCGTGCCGGTGCAGACCGGGTCGGGCGCGGGCGCGGTGACCTCCTCCATCACGTAGTCGTCGGTGGTGACGCTGCCGGTGCCGAAGACCGAGACGCCCCAGGCGATCTTGTCGGTGCCGGGCGGGACGACGGGCGTGCGGACCTCGGCGCGGGTGTACGCGCCGGCGAGCGGGAGGGTCTTGAGGTCGGTCCAGTACTGCCAGCCCGCGGTCGTGTCGTGCCGGAAGAGCGTGACCGCCGTGTCGGGGGTCGTCGACTTGTACCAAAGGGACAGGTCGTACTGCCGGTCGGCGGCGACGGCCGGGGCGCAGGCGCTGGACTCGGTGATGAGGGCCTTGCGGTCGCCGTCGACGCGGCGGGTCAGCTCGACCTTCATGGCGCCGGTGCCGGTGTGGGCGTCGGCGGTCGTGGTGAACGTGACGTCGTTGTCTCCCCAGCCGGATCTCGACCAGCACTCCGGCATCCCGTCGTGGCCGGTGCCGGCGGTTTCGAAGCCGGGGTTCCTGATGAGGTTGACCCCGGCGGCGGCCGGGGGCTGGGCGGCCAGGAGCAGACCGGAGGTCATGGCGCCGATGGCGAGCAACGCCACCCTTCGGCGGCGGGCTGTCCGTGTCACCGGGGATTCCTTCCTGTGCGGGCCCCGCGCGTGCGGCGCGGCAGGTAGACCAGCGCCTCGGTCCCGGCGAACCGCAGGACGAAGGTGGTCAGCAGCGCGAGGGTGGTGGCGGGCAGCACGGTCATGTGGAACTGCCCGACGAACAGGGCGATCAGCGGGATGCGCAGGACCAGGTCGGCGTTGGCGAGGAGCGCGAAGCGGCCCGCCCGGTCGGCCCAGTGCCGGTGGTGGCGGCGGTCGCGGAAGAGCAGCACCTCGATGAGGAGGAAGTTCCAGGCGACGCCCAGCTGGTTGGCGAGGAGCTCGGCGGGCAGATAGTGCAGCCCGGCGCCGGTCAGGCCGTACAGGGCGGCGAGGTTCGGGACGAATCCGGTGAGCCCGATCGCTCCGAAGGCGACCATCCGCGCGAGCGGCGAGGCGGTGCGCAGCTCCACCAGGTGGCGCAGGAAGCGCAGCCCCTCCTTGGCCGTCGACTTGGACTCGCCGGCGAACCGGTCCTGGAAGACGAACGGCACTTCGGCGACCTGGCGCGGGCGGCGGCGGACGGCCAGCTCCAGCAGGATCTTGTAGCCGAGGGGCTTGAGCGCCTCGGCGGTGACGGCGCCGGTCACGGTCTCGCGCCGGATGGCGAAGAACCCGCTCATGGGGTCGCTGATGCCGCGCAGGGCGCGCGGGAAGAGCCCCTTGGCGAGCCGGGTGGCGCCACGCGAGACGGCGACGCGGTAGCCGCCGGCGAGTCCGGCGCGGCTTCCCCCGGGCAGGTAGCGGCTGGCGACGACGAGGTCGGCGTGCTGCTCCTCGCCGGTGGCGACGAGACCGGGGATGAGGTCGGGCGGGTGCTGGAGATCGGCGTCCATGACGACGATCCACGGCGAGGTGGCGGCCTTCATGCCTTCGATGACGGCACCGCCGAGGCCGCCGTCGGGGGTGTCGCGGTGGATGACGGAGACCGGGAAGGCGCAGTCCCTCGCGGCGTCGGCGATCACGGTGGGGGTGTCGTCGGTCGAGTCGTCGACGAAGACGACCTCGCAGGGCAGCCGGGCCGGCACGGATGCGGCGACGCGGCGCAGCAACTCCCGTACGTTGGCCGCTTCGTTGAAGGTGGGGATGACGACGGTGACGGCTCCCGGCTCGGGTGCGTCGACGGTGACCGGGGCGATGTGCCCGGCGCCGGTGGGCTGGATGGTCACGGGGCCTCCGCTCCGGTGGTCCGGCCTTCGGTGACCCGGCTCTGGGTGGTCCGGCTCCGGGTGATCTTCCGGATCTCGATCCGCTCCTCGCCCTCGCCGAAGGTGGCGACCGGCGCCGAGTGCTCCAGCGCCGCCTTGACGTTGGGCAGGTCCCGCGCGTCGCGCCGGACGGTCGGGGAGGCGACGACGTAGTCCAGGTCCTGCCAGCCACGGGGGATCGTCCTGGTCACCGCCGGGTCGAGGTCCGCCTTGTAGAACCAGATGGCGCCGAGCCCGGGTTCGTACCCGGAGTGGACCAGGTCGAGCCAGAGCGCGTCGTCGACCAGCACGCGCGCGTGGGCCGGGTCCCGGACCTCGCGGTCGAGCCAGGAGGCGGCGGCCCGGTAGGGGGCGTTGGCGTCGGCGGTCATGGCGGTGCGGTCCCCCTCGTACCAGCGGGGTGCCACGTACACGACGGCGGACGCGGTGAGCAGGGCGGCCACGGCCCGGCGGACCGGGACGAGCCGGGGCAGCGGGCGGCCCTTGCGCAGCACCGCGTGGGCGACGCTCGCCGCGCCCCCGGCGAGGACCAGGGCCAGGAAGGGCAGCGCCTGGATGACGTACATGGCGGGCAGGTAGCCGGAGGGGCGCAGGGCGACGACCGCGAGGAGGGCGACGGCGAGCGCGGGCCCGGCCAGCGCCCGCGCGGTGACCGACCGGCGGACGGTGACCAGGAGCAGGGCGGCGCCGGCGAGTCCGCCGAGCGGCAGGACCCGGTCGTAGTAGAGCCAGGAGTCCAGGACGGCGTTGGAGCCGGTGCCGTCGCTGAGGAGGAAGCCGGAGCCGGGCCGGCTCATCTGGTACGTGATGCCCTCCCACAGCGACACGTGTCCGCTGCCGGGCAGCAGCTCGCCCTTGAGGAGGGCGAAGAGCGGGTACCCCAGGCCGATCAGCACGCAGCCGGTGATCGCGCCGGTGACGGCGAACTTGCGGGTGTCACGGTGAGTGTGGCGCCACATGGTGACCAGCAGCGCCGGGAGGACGACGAGCATCGTCTCCTTGGTGAGGACGGCGACGGCGGCGGTGATCCCGGCTGCGAAGTGGTGCCACAGGTGTCTGTGGGGTGAGGCCGCGAGGCAGAACGCCAGCAGGATCCACATCACGGCGATGTTGTCGAGGAAGATCTCGCGCTGGAGGACGACGGAGAGCGGGGACAGGCCGAACAGCACCATGGCCAGGCCCGCCGCCCAGCGCGGCAGCCACAGCCGGCGCGCCAGCACGTAGAGCATCACCGCGGAGGCGGCGCTGACCAGCAGCATCGCGCCTCGCATCGAGGCGACGGTCATCGACTCCGGGGCGAACAGCGAGGGTATCCAGGTCAGGACGGCGAGCTGCATCCAGCCGAGCGGCGGATGGTCGTACCAGTACGTGTAGTGGGCGAGGCCGCGGCCGTTCTGGACGGCCCACGCCTGGGCGAGGTAGGTGCCCTCGTCGTCGCTGAGGGTGGGGTACTGCTGGATGTTCCAGCCCTGGACGAGCAGGATCGCGACGAGGAGCACGCCGCACAGGACGAGGTCGGGACGCGAGCCGCGGAACCGTATGACGGGCCGGGTGACGAGCCGTCTCTTGTCGAGCGGTGCCGGGACGGTGGTGGGTCGCGGTGTCGCGGGGGCGGCGGGCAGGGTCGCGGTCATCGGGTGGCTTCCTCTCGCACGAGGTGCGCGCCGACATGGCTGGTGAGCTCCCATTCGTTACGGCCGCGATGTTCGCGCCAGACCGCGCGGACGGCCGCGCCCGCCAGCAGCAGTTGATAGAAGGGGCCGCCGGCGATGAGCTTGAGGTAGTGGGGGAACCGCACGCGCAGCCCGTACTGCCTCCCGAAGTCGTGCAGTCCGACGATCTCGAAGACGAAGGTCACCATGGCCGTGAGCAGCGGCAGGAAGGTGATGACGGCGATCCCGATCGGTACGTCGAGGAAGAGGGCTATCGCCACGTTGAGCGGGATGATGACGCCGGTGAAGGCCTGCATGAACGGGGTCATGAGGGTGTGGCGGGCGAGCATCCGCTGCCCGAGGGTGGGCAGTTGCCTCCAGTCCTTCTTGCGGTAGACCTGGAGGAAGCCCTGGTTCCAGCGGGTGCGCTGTTTCAGCAGGCTCATCAGCGTGCCGGGGGTCTCCTCGCGGGTGACCATGTCGGCGTCGTACGCGACGACGACCTTCCGGCCCTTGCTGGAGAGGCGTACGCCCAGGTCGCAGTCCTCGGCGAGACAGTTCTGGTCCCAGCCGCCGACCTCGCGCAGGACGTCGGTGCGGACGAAGACGGTGTTGCCGCCGAGCGGGATGAAGCCCTTGGCGGCGTGCAGGTGGAGACGGGAGCGGAACCAGAAGAAGTACTCCAGGCAGTTGCGCAGGGAGTACCAGCTGGAGTGGAAGTTGATGAGCTGGACGCCGCCCTGGACGACGTCGGCACCGGTGGCGGTGAAGGCGTGGTCCACATGGGCGAGCAGCTCGGGGTGGACCTGGTCCTCGGCGTCGAAGACCCCGACGACGTCGCCCCGGCAGTACGGCAGGGCCGTGTTGAGCGCCTTGGGTTTGTTCTTGGTGGCGTGGGTGTCGACGACGACGCGTACGCGGTCGGGGTCGCGGGCGGCGGCCCGCTCGGCGACCTCGGCGGTCTCCGGGTCGTCATGGCCGACGATCACGATGATCTCGAAGTCGCGGTGGCCGGACTCGCGGAGCCGCTCGATGGTGTGCTCCAGGACGAGCTGCTCGTGCCGGGCGGGCAGCAACAGCGAGAAGGACAGGCCCTGTTGGCCGTCCGGGCTGGCGAAACGGGTCGCGGCGAGTGTCTCGGGCGTACGCCAGGCGTGCATCTGCCACCACAGCGTGAACGCGGCCATCCAGAAGAGCGCCAGTGACACGGCGGCGACGAACAGCGAAATGAGCACGAAAGGTCCCCCCTTGGAACCTGCCGCGGTGACACGGGCGCGCGGAAATCACACGGCGCGCCGCCGCGACACGGATCTTTCCCCCAGAAGGCATGGCAAGGGGCGAATCGCGGCAGGACCCCCCTGGCCGTCGACGCCCATGATCAACGTCCGCACGCATCCTCCCCAGAATGCGTGCGGAGTCTCCTCAACTCCTCGTGCGATGAGGATAGAGCCAAGCGGTGACAGTCGGGGCCGTCCCGACAAAAACAGTTTTTCCTGCCTCAGTTGGTCAGTTTTCGGGAAAGGTCGGCCGCGTCCGTGGTAGGCGCGTCGCAGACGAAGTGGCGGCAGACGTACGCCGCGGGTTGCCCGTCGATCAGCGGGCGGTCCCTGAGCAGCGGGAACTCGTCCGCGGCGCCCGGCCTGCCGTAGGCGACGACGGCGCCGGGCGCGGTGCCGAGGAGCGCCGCGCGGTGCAGGGCGCGGGCGGCCTCGGCGCCCGGGCCGGCCGGCTCGGCGCCGGCGCCGACGACGGCGACCTCGCGGGGGCCGTCGAGCAGCGCCTCGGCGACGGCCAGGCCCCAGCCGATGAAGCGGGGCGCGCGCGGGCCGAGCGCCTTGACCACGCCGAGGGCGCCCTCGGCGGCGGTGCGGTGGGCCTCGGAGCCGGTGTGGGCGGCGTACGAGAGCAGCGCTCCGGCGGCGGCCGTCCAGCCGGAGGGGACGGCGTTGTCGGTGGGGTCCTGGGGACGGCGGATGAGCTGCTCGGCGTCGTGCGCCGTGTCGTACAGCGCGCCGCCCTCACCGGTGAACCGGTCCAGCACGATGTCCAGCAGGAACCCGGCGAACTCCAGCCACACGCCCTCACCCGTGACGGCGGCGAGCGCGAGGAAGCCCTCGGCGACGTCGCCGTAGTCCTCCAGCACCCCGGCGTTGACGCCCACCTTGCCGTCCCTGGAGGTACGGGCCAGCCGCGCCGTGCTGTCCATGTGGAGCCGTACCAGCAGGTCGGCGGCCTCCGTGGCGCGCTCGACCAGGTCGGGGCGGTCGAAGAACGCGCCGGTCTCGGCGAGCGCGGCGATCGCCAGCCCGTTCCACGCGGCGACGATCTTGTCGTCGCGGCCGGGGCGCGGGCGCCGGTCGCGCGCCTCGAACAGCCGCCGCCGGATCCGCTCGACACGCTCGGCCCCGTCCCCCACGGCCTCCGGCGTGGGAGGTACCCCCGCTCCCGCGCCGTCGGGCAGTTGCAGGACGGAGGCGCCCTCCTCGAAGGTGCCCTCCTCGGTGACGCCGAAGTGCCGGGCGGCGTACGCGGCGTCCTCCTCGCCCAGCACCTCCCGCAGCTGCTCGGGCGTCCACACGTAGTAGGCGCCTTCGACGTGCTTGCCACTCCCGTCGTCGGAGTCGGCGTCCAGCGCGGAGGCGAACCCGCCCTCCGCCGTGCGCAGTTCGCGCACCATGAAATCGGCGGTCTCCAGCGCGACGCGGCGCGCGAGGTCGCTGCCGGTGGCCCGCCACAGGTGGGCGTAGACGCGGCACAGCAGGGCGTTGTCGTACAGCATCTTCTCGAAGTGCGGCACGACCCACTCGCGGTCCACCGAGTAGCGGGCGAACCCGCCCCCGAGCTGGTCGTAGATGCCGCCCCGCGCCATCGCCTCACAGGTGTCGGCGGCCATCTGCAGCGCGCCCTCGGCGCCCGTGCGGGCGTGGTGGCGCAGCAGGAACTCGATCACCATGGACGGCGGGAACTTGGGCGCGCCGCCGAAGCCGGCGTGGAGCGCGTCGTAGTCCCGGGTCAGCGCGAGCAGCGCCTGCGCCAGCTCCTGCTCGCCGGGCGCACCGGCACCGCCGAAGGCGAGGGAGCGCCCGGACAGCTCGCGCACGATGTTCCCGGCGACCTCGCCGACCTCCTCGCGCCGGTCCGCCCAGGCCGCCCTGACTCCTTCCAGGACCTGCAGGAAGGACGGCATGCCGTGGCGGGGGGCGGGCGGGAAGTACGTGCCGAAGTAGAACGGCTCGGCGTCGGGCGTCAGGAACACGGTCATGGGCCAGCCGCCCTGCCCGGTGGCCGCCTGCACGGCCTCCATGTAGACGGCGTCCACGTCCGGCCGCTCCTCGCGGTCGACCTTCACGTTGACGAAGTGCTCGTTGAGGTACGCGGCGGTGTCCTCGTCCTCGAACGACTCGTGCGCCATGACGTGACACCAGTGGCAGGAGCTGTAGCCGACGCTGAGCAGCACGGGCACACCGCGGCGCCGGGCCTCCTCGAAGGCCTCGTCCGACCAGGGCCACCAGTCGACGGGGTTGTCGGCGTGCTGAAGGAGGTACGGGGACGTCTCATGGGCCAGTCGGTTCGCCATACAGCCATCCTGCCGGACGGAGCGGCTCGATGTCGGGCAGGGCACCCCCTTTCCCGGGGGTTGTCCACAGCCCCTCGCGTCGATCACCGGTACGACGGACACTGGTCGCCGGACGGGAACGCCGGCGGAGGGGGACGCACATGCGGGACACGGACGCGCGGGGCGCGGACAGGCGCGACACGGGCGGGCGCGACACGGGCGGGCGGGGCGGGCGGCTGCGGGAGGGCCACCGCGCCGAGGCCGAGCGGCTGTTGGCGCGGGCCGTGGAGGAGGAGGTCCGGCGCCCGGGAGGGCGGACCGACGCGGGGCCGCTGCTGGCGCGCGGCCGGGACGCGCTGGAGACGCTGGCGGCGAGCGCTGCCGAGGAGTACGACGCGTACGTACGGGCGCTCGATGAGGCGGAGGCCGGGCGGCTCTCCCTCGCCGAGCGGTTCAGCGGCCCGGCCGTCGGGGCGCCCGCGCTGGTCACGGCGGTGGCGGCGGTCGCCGCGGCGGGCGCGGACCTGGCGCTGGGCACGTCGGCCGGCACGGCGCTGGGCGCCGGCGCGGTGGTCGCCGTGGCCGGGGCGGCGGCGACGGTGCTGAAGGCGACGGCGGCCCACTGGCCGGCCGCGCACCGCAGGGCGGGCGCGCTCGGTCAGCCGGGCGGCGCGGAGCAGCTGCGGCTCCAGTGGTTGTCGGCCCTGGAGGTACGGGGCGTACGCCCGTTCCTGGACCAGCAGCGGATGCTGGCCGCGGCCTCGGCCACGCCCGCCGCCACGCCCGCCACGGGGGCGCCGCGGCTGCGCGGTGTCGACCGCAGCGCCCTCGCCCGGCGGCGCCTCGCCCTGGAGCAGTCCTACGGGCACCTGCCGGAGCCGGACGCGCCGTTCTCGGGGCGGCGCCGGGAGCTGGAGCAGATCGAGGGGTGGGTGCGGGCGGCGCGCGCGGCCACCGAGACCCGTCCGACGGTGGTGGTGCTGCACGGCGAGCCGGGCTCGGGCCGCACCGCCCTGGCCGTGCGGGCGGCGCACCGGCTGCGGGACCGGTTCCGCGGGGCGTGCCTGGTCGACATGCGCGGTGCGGGCGGGGACGAGCCGCCCCTGTCGACGCGCGACGCCCTGCTGAACCTCCTGAACCGGCTGGGCGCACCGCGTGAGCAGTTGCTGCCGCGCGAGCGGTCCTCGACGGAGCAGCAGGTGCGCAGGCTCGCGGAGGTCTACCACCAGCATCTGACGGGCCTGCCGGTCACGGTGGTGCTCGACGACGCGCACGACCCGGAGCAGGTGCGCACGTTGGTCCCGGAGCGGTCGGACGGCCTGGTGCTGGTGACGGCGCGCCGGCCGCTGGCGCTGGGCGACGACGTACCGGCGTGGGTGCACCAGCTGCCCGTGGGCGGTCTTGAGGAGGCGGACGCCGAGCAGGTGCTGCGGCAGGCCGCCGACGGCCCGGAGCGCGGGCCGTACGACGCGGAGGCCACGGAGCGGCTGCGGGAGCTGTGCGGCGGCCTGCCGCTGGCGCTGCGGGTGGCGGGCTCGGCGGTCGTTGGTTCGCGCTCGGCGGCGGAGGTCGTCCGGCTGCTGGCGGAGCGGACCGGCGAACCGGTGGAGCGGGCCCTGGCGGCGTGCTACGCCACCGGGCTGTCCGGTGATCAGCGACGGCTGCTGCGGCGCCTGGCGCTGGCGGGCCGGGCGTCCCTGGGCGCGGCGGCTGCCGCCGCGCTGCTGGCGGCCGGGGAGGAGGAGGGGCGCGCGCGGTTGCGGGAGCTGGCGGCGGCGGGCCTGCTGGACCAGGTGCGGGGTGACAGGTTCCGGCTGCACGACACGGTGCGGGCGTTCGCCGCGGCACGGCTGCGGGACGAGGAGGACGACGGTGAGATCGCGGCGGCGCAGGAGCGGCTGATCCGGAACCACGCCGAGCTCGCCGACGCGGTGATCCGCATGGTGGACGGCAAGATGTCGACACGCGTCGGCCACAGGGCGCGGTTCGACGGGCACGGGTTCACGTCGCTGGAGGCGGCGCTGCGCTGGCTGGACGACGAGTCGGGCTTCATCACGGCGGCGCTGCGGCACGCGGAGGGTGTCTCCCGGCAGACGGTACTGGAGCTGCTGGGCGCGCTGTGCGACTACTGCCTGCTGCGCGGCGACCTGTACCGGCTCGGTGAGCTCCAGCAGCTGACGGAGGCGGTGGACCAGGGACTGCTGGCGCGGTCGGTGCGGTGGCGGACGGGTATCGCGGCGCGTCAGCTGGGTGAGCTGGACACCGCGCGGACGACGCTGACGTCGGTGGTGTCGCTGTACCAGGAGGCCCGGCAGGACGCGGGTGCGGCGCTGGCGCTGTGTTCGCTGGGCATCACGCTGCACCACCAGGGCAACCTGCCGGAGGCGGCGGCGCGGCTGCGGGAGGCCTTGGAGCTCCAGGCCGCACCGGAGCTGGCGGCGGACCGGGCCTGGACCCTGCACGCGCTGGCGGCGGTGGAGCGGGACCGGGGCGGCATCGCCGAGGCGCTGACCCTGCTGGACACGGCGCTGGCGCTGCACCGGGAGAGCGAGTCGCTGCACGGTGAGGCGTGGGCGCACTTCCAGCTGGGCCAGGTGTGCCTGCGCCTGGGTGAGGTGGTGCGCGCCGAGGCCGCGCTGCGGACGGCGCTCGACCTGTACGGGCGGACGCACGACGCCCGCGGTGAGGCGTGGGCGCTGACCCAGCTGGGCCGGGCCCGGCTGGTGGACGGCGACGCTGCCCCGGCGCTGGAACAGCTGCGTACCGCCCTGGCCCGTCACCGCGACAACGAGGACGCCCGCGGTGAGGCGTGGACCCGGTACTACCTGGGCCAGGCGCTGGAGGAGGCGGGCGACACCGACGAGGCGGTACGGGAGCTGGAGCGGGCCCGGGCGATGTTCTCGCGGATGCGGGACGTGTACGGCCTGGCGTGCGCCCGTCACCACGCGGGCCGGCTCACCCGCGACCAGCGGGCCGCCCGGACGGGCAACCTGCGCAACTCGGGCTTCGCCCGGCAGCTCCTGGTGGACGCCCGCGCGGACTTCCGCCGCATCGGCGTGGCCCACGGCGAGGCGTGGACGTGCCTGGAGCTGGCGATCATCGACGCGGGCAACGACCGGGCGCCCCAGGCGCTGGCGCTGTGCGACGAGGCGGTGGCGCTGTTCGCCTCGTACGACGACGGGCGCGGCGCGGACTGGGCCCGCTTCCTGCGCTGCACGCTGCTCCCGTACGCCTCACCGGGCGGGGTGGAGGTCGGCACGGCGGTCGCCCAGCAGGAGCTCGCCGAACTCGGCGAGGCCAAGCACCCGTGGCGCGACCCCGGGCTGGAGGACTGCGTGGTGGCCTGGGGCCTGGTGCTGGAGCGCGGCGTACGCCTGGAGTCCCCGTGGCAGCCGTGGCCGCTCGGGCTGACCCCGTCCCGTCACGCGCGGGAGGTGATGGGCGTACCGACCGGGGCGACGGCACGGCCGTAGCCCACCGGCCGGCCCGGGGACGGCCGGGACCGGCCCTTGGGCCGGGGACAGCCTTGGGGCGCGGCCTTGGCCGGGGCGGCCTTTGTCGGGGCGGCCTTGGGGCGTGGTCGTCCCTCGGCCGTGAGCACCGGCCCCGGGGCACGCCCGGACGTGCGTGCTCCGCCGGCGCGGAAGTCACCGAGCGCTGAGCTCAGCCATGGCTCTCGGCCCGGGGCCGACGCACCTCCCGGCCGGCCGTCGCGCCCGGCGGGCCGCCCGGCGCGTGCGTACGGGCGGTACCGCGCCGGGCCGTACGGCGAGGCGATCACACGGGCGGGGGGTGCGGAGTCGAGTCGCGGCTGCGCGGTCCGCGCTCCGACCGCGCGGGCGCTCCGGCTCCGCGCGTCGGCGCACGCACGCGGCGCCACCGCGCCGGCCCGGGGTCCGGCTCCGCCGCTCCGTGGCGGAGGGAGCCGGTCCCGGTCGCTACTCGCCGCTCTTGGAGGTCGTCGGCGCCGCGCCGGCCGTGACCGTGCCGGCCTTCGCCGGTTCGGGGGCCTCTTCGAAGTCGACCTTGCCCATGTGGCGGTTCATCGACTTCATCAGCATCCATACGCCCACGGCCATGACCGCGAAGACGATGAAACCGAGGACGCCGGGGGTCACCTTGTTCTCGTCGAGCTCCTTGGCGGCGAGCGGGACGAGCTGGGTCAGTGCCTGGTGTGCGCTCATATCAGGCATTGTCGCGGATGCCCGCGAAGAGGTCGTCCTCGGGGAGGGAGGTGTCGACCACGGACCGCGCGAGCTCGTAGTCCTCGGTCGGCCAGACCTCCTTCTGCATCTCCAGCGGCACGCGGAACCAGCCGCCGTCCGGGTCGATCTGCGTGGCGTGCGCGATCAGCGCCTTGTCGCGCACCTCGAAGAAGTCGGCGCACGGCACGTGCGTGGTCAGGGTCCGCTCGGCGCGCTCGAACTCCTTCCAGCGCTCCAGCCACTCCCCGTACGGCGACTCCAGGCCGCGGGCCAGCAGCGCCTCGTGCAGGGCGACCGTGCGAGGACGGTTGAAGCCCTGGTTGTAGTACACCTTCAGCGGCTGCCAGACCGGACCGAACTCCGACTCCGGGTACTTCTCGGCGTCCGTCGCGCCGTCGAAGGCCACCATCGTGATCTTGTGGGTCATGATGTGGTCGGGGTGCGGGTAGCCGCCGTTCTCGTCGTAGGTCGTGATGACCTGCGGGCGGAAGGAGCGGATGGACCTCACCAGGCGGCCGGCCGCCTTGTCGACGTCCTCCAGAGCGAAGCATCCCTGCGGCAGCGGCGGCAGCGGGTCGCCCTCCGGCAGGCCGGAGTCGACGAAGCCGAGCCACTCCTGCCTGACGCCGAGGATCTCGCGAGCCTCGTCCATCTCCTTGCGGCGGACCTCGTGGATGTTCTCCTCGATGTACTTGTCGCCCTGGAGCTTCGGGTTCAGGATGGAGCCGCGCTCGCCGCCCGTGCAGGTCACGACCAGCACGTCCACCCCCTCGGACACATACTTGGCCATCGTCGCCGCGCCCTTGCTCGACTCGTCGTCGGGGTGGGCGTGAACGGCCATCAGTCGCAGCTGCTCAGTCAAGACTCGGTCCTCGATGATCGGTGGCGGAATACGGGCCGTCCCGTGCGGACGGCCATCCGGGGCGGCGGTCGGGTGGCGTGCGGGCGGCTTCTATAGTGACGGAATCGGCGGCCGGAAAATTCCGTCGTCCGGCGTACGAACGAGCGTACGAGAGGATCGACCATGAGCACGGTACGGGAAGGGCTTCCCGAGGGCCGCTACGGCCGCTCGGCGGACGCGCGCGCCGACCGCAAGCTCAAGATCGCGGGCGCCGTCCTGGGCGCCGGGCTGCTCGCCATGGTCGGCTGGTTCGGCTACGACTACATCGCCGGCCAGCAGGTCAGCGCCGAGATGATCAAGTTCGACGTGTCCGCGCCGGACCGGGTCGCGGTCCACCTGGAGGTCCGCAAGGACAAGGCGGCCACGGGGTACTGCACCCTGCGCGCCCTCGCGGAGGACGGAAGCGAGGTGGGTCGCAAGGAGGTCCGCTTCGACGGCGCGGCCGACCGGATCGACGAGGTCGTCACCGTCCGCACGACGGCGAAGGCCACCAGCGCCCAGCTGCTGGGCTGCACCTCCGACTAACCGGAACAGCCCCTTCTACTTCCCCGCTGACCTGGGGTGACGCAAAATTCGGGACGTTCGTCCTCCCCCTTTGCGCCCGAAATTGTTAGGCTCGTGGTTTCGCCCATCCAGGAAGGCAGAATCCTTCTGGGTAGGGCGATGCTTTGTATCCCATGTACCGACGAGGAGCACCTGTGACCCAGACCAGCGAGAACGTCACCTGGCTCACCCAGGAGGCGTACAACCAGCTCAAGGCCGAGCTGGAGTACCTGTCTGGTCCCGCGCGAACCGAGATCGCCGCCAAGATCGCGGCTGCGCGCGAGGAGGGCGACCTGCGTGAGAACGGCGGGTACCACGCGGCCAAGGAGGAGCAGGGCAAGCAGGAGCTGCGGGTACGCCAGCTGACCCAGCTCCTGGAGCAGGCGAAGGTCGGCGAGGCTCCCACCGAGAGCGGTGTCGTCGCGCCCGGCATGGTCGTCACCATCGCCTTCGACGGCGACGAGGACGACACCCTGACGTTCCTCCTTGCCTCGCGCGAGTACGCGAGCTCCGACGTCGAGACGTACTCCCCGCAGTCGCCGCTCGGCACGGGCGTCAACGGCAAGAAGGTCGGCGAGGACGCGGAGTACGAGCTGCCGAACGGCAAGAAGGCGTCCGTCCGGATCCTCGACGCCAAGCCGTACCAGGGCTGATCCGCACACGGGACTGATCCGAACACGGGGCTGATCCGCACACAGCCGCACACGGCGCACACGTGCGCGAGGGGCCGGGCCGCGATCACGCGGCCCGGCCCCTCGCGGTGTGCCGTGGGAAGGGTCAGGCGGTCGCCGAGCGGTACTTGCGCACCGCGAGCGTCCGGAAGACCACCAGGATCAGCACCGACCACAGGACCGACGCCAGGACCGGGTGCTGCATGGGCCAGGCGTCCGAGGTCTTGAAGCCCGGGGGCAGGTTGCCGAAGAGCTCGCGGCAGGCCTGCACGGTGGCGCTGAACGGGTTCCACTCGGCGATGTGCCGCAGGAAGGTCGGCAGCTTGTTGGCGTCGACGAAGGCGTTCGAGATGAACGTCAGCGGGAACAGCCAGATCAGTCCACCGGACGTGGCCGCCTCGGGCGTGCGCACCGAGAGGCCGATCAGCGCACCGATCCAGGAGAACGCGTAACCGAGCAGGAGCAGCAGGGCGAAGCCCAGCAGCACCTTTCCGATGTTCTCGTGGAACCGCCAGCCGACGATGGCCGCGACGACCGCGAGCACGACCAGCGTGAGCGTGGTCTGCACCAGGTCGGCGAGCGTACGGCCGGTGAGGACCGCGCCCCGGGCCATCGGCAGCGAACGGAACCGGTCGATCAGACCCTTGTGCATGTCGTCGGCGATGCCCGCGCCGGCGCCCGCGGTGGCGAACGTGACGGTCTGGGCGAAGATGCCGGCCATCAGGAATTCCCGGTACGCCCCCGGGGAGATGGTGCTGCCGACCTCGATGGAGCCGCCGAAGACGTACGTGAACAGCACCACGAACATGATCGGCTGGATCAGCCCGAAGATCACCATCTCCGGGATCCGGGACATGCGGATCAGGTTCCGCTTGGCGACGACCAGTGAGTCGCCGACCGACTGCCCGATGCCGCCGCGCGGCCTGGGGGCCGTGTGCCGGGGGGCGACGGTGCTCGGGCTCGGGCTCGGGCTCGTCACTTGGCGGCCTCCTTACGGCTCGCGCGGCCTCGGCCGCCGTCCTCGCCGCCGTTGTCGTCGTCGGTGAGCTCGGCGGCGTGACCGGTCAGGGAGATGAACACGTCGTCGAGGGTGGGGCGGCGCAGCCCGATGTCGTCGATCTCGACGCCACGCGCGTCGAGTTCGCGGATGACTTCGGCGAGCAGCTTGGCGCCGCCGGTGACCGGGACGGTGAGCTTGCGCGTGTGCGTCTCGACGGCGACCTCGCCCTTGCCGAAGCCGGCGAGCACCTCGCGGGCCGGGGTGATCTCGCCGGGCTCGTGGACGACGACCTCGACGCGCTCGCCACCGGTCCGCGCCTTCAGCTGGTCGGAGGTGCCGCGGGCGATGACCCTGCCGTGGTCCACGACGCAGATGTCGTGGGCCAGGTGGTCGGCTTCCTCCAGGTACTGCGTGGTCAGGAGCAGGGTGGTACCGCCGGCGACGAGCTCCTGGATGACCTCCCACAACTGCTGCCGGTTGCGCGGGTCGAGGCCGGTCGTCGGCTCGTCCATGAACATCACGGGCGGGGAGACCACGAGGGCAGCCGCCAGGTCGAGGCGGCGTCGCATGCCGCCGGAGTACGTCTTGGCGGGACGGTCGCCGGCGTCGGCGAGGTTGAAGCGGTCCAGCAGCTCACCGGCCCGCTTCTTCGCGGCCTTGGCGGTCATCTGGTACAGCTGCCCGACCATCTGCAGGTTCTCGCGGCCGGTCAGGTACTCGTCGACGGCGGCGAACTGTCCGGACAGGCCTATCGAGCGGCGGACTTCGTTGGGGTGCTTGAGGACGTCGATACCCGCGACGACCGCCCTGCCGCTGTCGGGCCTCAGGAGCGTGGTGAGCACGCGGACAGTGGTGGTCTTACCGGCGCCGTTGGGGCCGAGAAGCCCCAGGACCGTCCCCTCCGGGACATCGAGGTCCACGCCGTCCAGTGCCCTGACGTCGCCGAAGGTCTTCACGAGTCCTTCGGCGTGAATAGCGCCTGGCATGTGGGTTCTCCCGTTGGCAGGTGCGAGTGGTGAGTCGGATCACGACGAGATGAAGTGGCGATGCTCTACCGCAGAGCGTAGAGACGCCGGACACGCCGCGCTCGGCAAGCGCGACAACCCGCACACCGTAACGCGATACATCGCGTCTCACAACACTGCGGCTCGGCGGCCGGACGCGACAGTCGCGAGACCACTCGCGATACTGTCCGGACCCCCGCCCCTCGGGACCCCGCTCGGGACACCGCCCGTCTGGACCCCGCCCATCGGGACCCCGTTCATCGGGCCTGCCGCGGCCCGCCGCACCGGCTCCCGCCCTCGGCGGAGCCCGCACCGGCGCACCGCCGCGCCCCTGCGGCCCGCGCGCTCAGCCGATGACCAGGTAGCCCGCGTCGCGCAGGGCCGAAGCGACCTCGGCGCAGTGCTCCGGGCCCTTGGTCTCCAGGTGCAACTCGACCTCGACCTCGGTGAGTCCGAGCCGCGGATCGGTCCGTACATGGCCCACGTCGAGGACGTTGGCGTCCACCACCGACAGCACCCCCAGCAGCGTCGCGAGCGCGCCCGGCCGGTCCGTCAGGCGCAGCCGCAGGCTCAGGTACCGCCCCGCCGCCGCCATGCCGTGCCGCAGGATGCGCTGGAGCACCAACGGGTCCACGTTCCCGCCCGACAGCACCGCGACCACCGGCCCCTGGAAGGTCTCCGGCGCGCTCAGCAGGGCCGCCACCGGGCTCGCCCCGGCCGGTTCCACGACCATCTTGGCCCGCTCCAGACACAGCAGCAGCGCCGACGACAGGGCGTCCTCGGAGACCGTGCGGACCTCGTCGACCAGTTCCTCGACGATCGCGAACGGTACGTCGCCGGGGCGGCCCACCTTGATGCCGTCGGCCATCGTGGGGCCGGTGTCCACCGCGAGCGGCAGGCCCGCGCTGAGCGAGGGCGGATAGGCCGCCGCGGCCTCCGCCTGCACGCCGATCACCTTCACGTCCGGGCGCAGCGCCTTGACCGCGACGGCGATGCCCGCCACCAGCCCGCCCCCGCCGGTCCCGACGACGATCGTCCGCACCTCGGGGCACTGCTCCAGGATCTCCAGCCCCACGGTGCCCTGTCCCGCGATGATGTCGGGGTGGTCGAAGGGGTGGATGAACACCGCGCCCGTCTCGCGCGCGTACTCCTGCGCGGCGGCCAGCGTCTCGTCCACGACGTGCCCGTGCAGCCGCACCTCGGCGCCGTACTCCCGGGTCGCCGCGATCTTGGGCAGCGGGGCGCCGACCGGCATGAAGACGGTGGAGCGCACGCCCAGCAGCGAGGAGGCGAGGGCGACGCCCTGCGCGTGGTTCCCGGCCGACGCGGCGACGACCCCGGCCGCCCGCTCCTCCGGGCGCAGCCCCGAGATCCGTACGTACGCCCCGCGCAGCTTGAACGAGCCGGTCCGCTGCAGGTTCTCGCACTTGAGGTGCACCGGTGCCCCCACCAGGTGCGACAGGTGTCGGCTGCCCTCCATCGGGGTCATCCGGGCCACGCCCGAGAGCATCTTCTGCGCACCGCGCACGTCATCGAGGATGAGCGGGTGTGAGGAGTGAGGCGTACGGAAGCTCATGACGCAAGTCTCGCAGCTCCCTCGCAGCTCATCACGTTTGTGCAGCGCCGGTACGGACTCGCGCGGGTCCGCGTACTCTGTCCCCCACCAACCGACCACCACCGCACGAGAGAGCCTCCAGCCATGCCCACATCACAGGACATGACGACTGATCTTGACCCAGGTCTCCTCGATGCCCTCCAGCACCAGGTGGCCGTCTTCGCCCGGCGGGCCGAGCAGACCCGCCTCGGGGGCACGGGCCAGCTCCGCAACTCGATGGACCGCGCCGCGTATCTGCTGCTGAACCGGCTCGACCAGGAAGGCCCGATGGGCGTCAAGGCGCTGGCGGCCGGCATGGGCATCGACTCGTCCACCGTCACCCGCCAGGTCGCGCCGCTCGTCGACACCGGCCTGGTCAAGCGCACGTCGCACCCGGAGGACGGCCGCGCGGTCGTGCTCCAGCTGTCGCCGCGCGGGCAGGCCCGGCTCGAAGAGGTGCGCTCCTCGCGGCGCGAGCTGATGGCCCAGGTGACGGACGGCTGGACGGAGGCGGAGCGGGAGTCGTTCTGCACGCTGCTCACCCGCTTCAACTCGGCCCTGTCCGCCCGGCAGGCCGGTCTGCCGCCTGCCGAGGCACCCGCCGGGACCACCGCGGACACGTCGGTGCGCATGCCCACGGAAACGGAAACCGCTCCGGCCTCTTGACCCGGCCGCAAGGTCGGCCTGATATGAGGACGTGCGAGAGCGGCAGGCGACGGCGCGGCGCCACCGCGCCCGGGAGTTCGAGGCGTTCGTCGCGGGCGCGGGCGGCCGGCTGCTCCATGCCGCGACCCTGCTGACCGCGGAGCCGCCCGCCCGTAATCCCCGCGCGCAGGCCCTGCTGACCGCCGCGCTGGCCGTGACGTACGCCCGCTGGGACCGGCTGCGCGGCGAGGACCCGTACGACACCACCCGCCAGGAGCTGGCCGCCCGGTTCGCCCGGACGGCCTGGCGCTTGCCCCGCGCGCGGGGCGGTGTCCTCGCCGGGCTGACCCCTCTGGAACGGCTCGTGGTCGTCCTGCGCCTGTACGAGGGCGTCGCCGAGGAGCGGACGGCGGCGCTGCTGGGCCTGCCGGTGGAGCGGGTGCGCGCCCTCTGCGCGCGTGCGGTCACCGTCCTGCGCCACGGCGCCGCGCGTGACGGCGGGGCGGTGGAGCCGTGAGCCTCCACGACCGCAAGGAGGACGAGGTACGGCGCATGCTGGACGCGCCGCCGCGCCCTCACGTCCCGGCGGACCTGCTGCCCCGGGCGGTCACGCGCGGCTCCCGCAGGCTGCGCCACGCGCGCGTGCTGCGGCGCGTGGGGTGGCTGCTGCTGGGAGCCGCGCTGATCGCGCTCACCGTGTGGGCGTCGGTCGTGGAGCCCCGGGTGCCGCCGCCGTCGAGGACGACACCGCCGCTGGAGGGCTTCTGAGAACCCGCGGTCAGCCCAGCGCGCGGCGTAGGTCCGCCATCAGGTCGTCGACGTTCTCGATGCCGACCGACAGCCGCACCAGGTCCGCCGGGACCTCCAGCAGCGACCCGGCGACGCTCGCGTGCGTCATGCGGCCCGGGTGCTCGATGAGCGACTCGACACCGCCCAGGGACTCGCCCAGCGTGAAGAGCTCGGCGCGGTTGCAGACGTCGACCGCCGCTTCCTCGCCGCCCGCGACGCGGAAGGAGATCATGCCGCCGAAGTCCCTCATCTGCTTGGCGGCGATCTCGTGGCCGGGGTGGTCCGGCAGGCCCGGGTAGAGGACCTGGGTCACCTTGGGGTGCTGGGTGAGCATCTCGGCGATCCGGGCCGCGTTCTGGCTGTGCCGGTCCATGCGGACGGCGAGGGTCTTGATGCCGCGCAGCACGATCCACGAGTCGAACGGGCCGGCCACCGCGCCCATGGCGTTCTGGTGGTAGGCCAGTTCCTCGCCGAGCGCCTCGTCGGCCGTCACCAGCGCGCCTCCCACGACGTCCGAGTGGCCGCCCATGTACTTCGTCAGCGAGTGGACGACGATGTCCGCGCCGAGCGCGAGCGGCTGCTGGAGGTAGGAGCTGGCGAAGGTGTTGTCGACGACCAGCTTGACGCCCGCGGTGCGCGCGACGTCCGCGACGGCCGCGATGTCCGTGATGCCGAGCAGCGGGTTCGAGGGCGTCTCGACCCAGATCACCTTCGTACGGTCGGTGATCGCCTCCCGTACCGCCGCCGGGTCGGAGGTGTCGGCGACCGACCACTCCACGCCCCAGCGCGAGGCGACCTTCGCGAACAGCCGGAAGGTGCCGCCGTACGCGTCGTTCGGGATGACCACGTGGTCGCCGGGCACCAGCAGCGCCCGCAGCAGGCAGTCCTCGGCCGCGAGGCCGGACGCGAAGGCCAGACCGCGCCGGCCGCCCTCCAGCGCCGCGAGGTTCTCCTCCAGCGCGGTCCGGGTCGGGTTGGCGCTGCGGCTGTACTCGTAGCCGCCGCGCAGTCCGCCCACACCGTCCTGCTTGTAGGTGGACACCTGGTAGATGGGCGGGACGACCGCGCCGGTCAGCGGGTCGGCGGTGTTGCCCGCGTGGATGGCGCGGGTCTCGAAGCTCTGGTGCGTGTGCTGGTCGCTCATGAGCCCCGAGCGTAGTCCCGGTACGGCCCTGCCGGAGTGTCGGCGGCGTCCGGGACAATGGGCCGTATGGAGATTCTGTGGTTCCTGTTCCTCGTCGGCCTGATCGGCGTGATCGTCGTGCCGTGGCTGACGCGCCGCCGTGGCGGCATCCGCCTGGCCGAGCCCGGTGCGCCGGACGCCGCCGACCCGGCCGCGTACGGCTTCGTGCGCCAGGAGGAGCTGGACGTACGGATGCCGGGGCCGGACCAGGATCTCGTGGACGTGCTGGACGTGGTGCAGCGGACGCAGGACTGGCGGGCGGCGTCACAGCTGCTGGCCGGCACGGACAAGGACGGTGAGGTGCGCTGGCAGCGCGTGCAGGCGTTCGCGGGCGCCGCGTCGCTGGAGCTCCAGCACCAGCCGGGCACCGGCGGGGCGTGGCTGCGGGCGTGGCGGGCGGACAAGCCGAAGGACCCGGGCGGGGCGGCGGTGCACGCCGAGTTCCTGGTGCAGCAGGCGTGGCGGTCGTCGTCGGCCGGTACGGACGACTTCCGGATCATCCTCGAAGAGGCGCGTACGGTGTGCGGCGAGGCCGCGCTGCTGGCGCCGGGGGACCCCGTGCCGTACATCATCGAGCTGGCCGTCGCACGCGGACTCGGATACACCCACGAGCAGTTCGACCAGGTGTGGGCGAAGATCATCGACCGTGCGCCGCACCACATGGGGGCGCACCTGGCAGCCCTGCACTACTGGTGCGAGAAGTGGCACGGCTCGCGCCGGGACGCGGACCAGTTCGCGACGGCCGCCGCGGCCCGCGCCCCGCAGGGCTCACTGCTCGCCGCGCTGCCGCTGTTCGCGGTCTTCGAGCACCTGCCCGAGGTGGCGCTGGTCCGGGACTTCTACGGCACCGAGGTCGTGTCGAAGGCGATGGAGGGCGCGCTGTACGCGGTGCACTCGGCCCGCCCCGACGACCCGATGCTGGCGCACGCGCGCCATCTGCTGATCCACTTCCTGGTACGGGCGGAGCGCTGGTCCGAGGCGATGCGCCAGCTGGTCCACGTGGACGGTCACATCGGGGCGCTGCCGTGGACGCTGAGCGAGGACCCGGCGGCGGAGTACGCGGTGTACCGGGCGCTGGCGGTCGCGGGCTACGAGGCGAACGGCGGCAGCCCGGCGACGCTCCCGCACTGACCTCCCGCTCCCTACGGCGGTCGCGAGGCGTCGAGCCCGGAGGACCCCGCCCGCCCCGCGCCCCCGGCGGGCCGTCGCGCGTGGTCGCCGGGGAGTTCATCGCGCAGGGCCGGGCCCGCCGGCAGCTGTCGTGGCCGGAGCCGGCGTCGCCGCAGCTGCCGCCGGGGTACGCGGACCTGATGCCGTCCGCGCTGGACGCGGCGGTCGCGGACGCGCCCCCGACACCGAGCCGCCGCGCAAGCTGCTCACCACGCCCTGACCGAAGGGGACCTGCTGGCCGAAGGGGCGTGCGGACGTACGGGCCGGGGCCGGAATCCCGGCCCCGGCCCGTACGTTGTACCGAGCGGCAGCCACCCAGAGGAGATCCGCATGTTCTACGGCCGCACCCCCGTGCTCCCGACCCCGGACGAGGCCCTGCGCGGCCGTCCGGAGCCGGACTTCACCGTCCCCGCCCGCCACACCGTCCTCGGCAACCCGCTCCTGGGCCCCTACCCGTCCGGCCTGGAGGTCGCCGACTTCGCGCTGGGCTGCTTCTGGGGCGCCGAGCGGAAGTTCTGGCAGACGGGCGGCGTGTGGACGACCCTCGTCGGCTACCAGGGCGGCTACACGCCGAACCCGTCGTACGAAGAGGTCTGCTCGGGCCTGACGGGACACACGGAGGCGGTCCGCGTCGTCTTCGACCCGTCGGTCGTGTCGTACGCCGACCTGCTGAAGCTGTTCTGGGAGTCGCACGACCCGACGCAGGGGTTCCGCCAGGGCAATGACGTGGGCACCCAGTACCGCTCGGCGATCCACACCCACTCCCCCGCCCAGCAGGAGGCCGCCGAGTCCTCCCGCGACGCCTACCAGCGGGTGCTGACCGGCTCGGGCTACGGCGCGATCACCACGGCGATCCTCCCGGCGGACGACCGCCCCTTCTACCCGGCGGAGGCGTACCACCAGCAGTACCTGGACAAGAACCCGGGCGGCTACTGCGGCATCGGCGGCACGGGCGTCTCCTGCCCGATCGGCGTGGCCAGGGCCGAGGGCTGAGCGGCCGGGCGGCGAAGGCGGCGGGGCGGCCCGGACACGGGCCGCTGCGTCACCGGAGCGTGGCGGTGTCGATCACGAAGCGGTAGCGGACGTCGCTCCGCAGCACGCGCTCGTACGCCTCGTTGATCCGGTCCGCGCCGATGACCTCGATCTCCGCGCCCAGTCCGTGCTCGGCGCAGAAGTCGAGCATCTCCTGCGTCTCGGCGATCCCGCCGATCATGGAGCCGGCCAGCGTGCGGCGCCCGCCGATCAGCGAGAAGAGGTTGAGCGAGACCGGCTCCTCCGGGGCGCCGACGTTGACCAGGGCGCCGTCCGTCTTCAGCAGCGCCAGGTAGGCGGTGAAGTCCAGCGGGGCCGAGACGGTCGAGACGATCAGGTCGAAGGTTCCGGCCAGCTGCCGGAACGTCTCCGGGTCGCTGGTGGCGTGGAAGTGGTCGGCGCCCAGCTTCAGCCCGTCCTCCCGCTTGCGCAGCGACTGGCTCAGGACGGTCACCTCGGCCCCCATCGCGTGGGCGATCTTCACGCCCATGTGGCCGAGGCCGCCGAGGCCGACGATGGCGACCTTCTTGCCGGGGCCGGCCTTCCAGTGGACCAGCGGCGAGTACAGGGTGATGCCGGCGCACAGCAGCGGCGCGGCCACATCGAGGGGGAGGGTGTCCGGGATGCGGACGGCGTAGTTCTCGTCGACGACGATGTGGGTGGCGTAGCCGCCGTAGGTCGGCTCGCCGTTCTTGTCGCGGCCGTTGTACGTGGGGGTGGAGCCCCGCGTGCAGTACTGCTCCAGGCCCTGTTCGCAGTATGCGCAGGTGCGGCAGGAGTCGACGAAGCAGCCGACGCCGACCCGGTCGCCCACCCGGTAACGGGTCACGCCCGGGCCGGTCTCGGTGACGACGCCGGCGATCTCGTGCCCGGGCACCATCGGGAAGATGCCCTCGCCCCACCCGTCGCGCGCCTGGTGGATGTCGGAGTGGCAGATGCCCGCGTACGCGATCTCGATCAGCACGTCGTGCTCCCCGACCGGCCGGATCGGGACGGTGGTGCGCTCCAGCGGGGCCTTGGCTGCGGGGGCCGCGTAGGCGGCGACGGTGGTCATGCCGTGGATCTCCTCTGAACGGGGGTTGCCCTGATGACACTGCCGCAGTTCGTACGGTCCACCCAGGCCCCTGCTGTACGTACGTCCGGTGGTCCTACTACTGAGGGGGTCAGGCTCGGGTGCGTACGAAGGGGAATACTGGATTCCCATGGACCAGCGCACCGAACTGAGTGAGTTCCTCCGCTCCCGGCGGGCCCGGCTCAAGCCGGCGGACGTCGGTCTCCCGGACTACGGCCGGACGCGGCGGGTGCCCGGTCTGCGCCGCGAGGAGCTGGCCCAGCTGGCCGGGGTGTCGGTCGCGTACTACACCTCGATCGAGCAGGGCAACGGCGCGAACGTCTCCACTGAGGTCCTCGACGCCATCGCCCGCGCCCTGCGGCTGTCGGACGCCGAGCACGCGCACCTGACGCATCTGGCCAAGCCGAAGGCGAAGAAGAAGCGCGTGGCGGCGGCCCGGCCGCATCGGGTGCGGCCGGAGCTGCGCCACCTGCTGGACGCGATGGACGGTGTGCCCGCGTACCTGCTGGGGCGGCGGCTCGACATCCTCGCCTGGAACCGGCTGGCCCGCGCCCTCCTCGGCGACTTCACCGCGCTGCCGGACGAGGAGCGGAACATGGCGCGGCTGGTGTTCCTCGCCCCGAACTCGCGCGATCTGTACGTCGACTGGGAGTCCAAGGCCACCGAGGTCGTGAGCGTGCTGCGGATGTGCGCGGGCTGCTACCCGGACGATCCCAAGCTGTCGTCCCTGGTCGGCGAGCTGTCCGTGAAGAGCGAGGAGTTCCGAGCGCTGTGGGCGGCGCACACGGTCCAGGAGAAGGGCCACGGCGTGAAGCGGCTGCACCATCCGCTCGTGGGTGAGCTGACGCTGTCGTACGAGACGCTGAGGCTCCCGGACGACCATGACCTGCACCTGGTGACGTACGCGGCGGAGCCGGGCTCCCCGTCGGCGGACGGGCTGCGGATGCTGGCGGCCTGGGGCGCGGACGAGGTCGTCGAGCCCCGGTAGCGACCGGTCCCGGTACGGCGAAGGCGGCGGCCCCCGTGAGGGTGCCGCCGCCTTCGGTGTCCCGCCTGAGGCCGGGGACGCGGTGCGGGGATCAGACCGCCGAGCCGGCCTTCCACTGCGACCAGCTCATGTTCCAGCCGTTGAGGCCGTTGTCGGGCTGGATCGTCTTGTCCTTGGAGTTCTTGACGATGACCACGTCACCGATGAGCGAGTTGTCGTAGAACCAGGCCCCCGGCTGGCCCGGGTCCTTCGCGCCCTTCACGTCGTTGAGGCCCACGCAGCCGTGGCTGGTGTTGACGTTGCCGAAGACGGAGTCGGCGCCCCAGTAGTTGCCGTGGATGAAGGTGCCCGAGGTGGACAGCCGCATGGCGTGCGGCACGTCCTTGATGTCGTACTCGCCCTTGCCGTCGTCGTCCGTGAAGCCGACCGTGGCGCCGTTCATCCGGGTCTCCTTGAACTTCTCGGAGATCACCATCTGACCGTTGTAGGTCGGGTTGTCCGGGGAACCGGCGGAGATCGGGATGGTCTTGATCGTCTTGCCGTCCCGGACGACCTTCATCGTCTTCTCGGCCACGTCGACCGTCGAGACCTGGCTGCGGCCGATCTTGAACGTGACGGTCTTCTGCTGGACGCCGTAGACGCCGTCGGCGCCCTGGACCCCGTCGAGGTTCAGCTTCAGCGTCACCGTGGAGCCCGCGGTCCAGTACTGCTCGGGCCGGAAGTCCAGGCGCTGGGAGTTGAACCAGTGGCCGACGATCTCCTGGCCGGTGCTCGACGAGACGGTGATGCCGGACTGGACGGCCTTCTTGTCCGTGATCGCCTTGTTGAAGTTGATCGACACCGGCATGCCGACGCCGACCGTGGAGCCGTCCTCGGGGGTGAAGTTCCCGATGAAGCTGTTGGCCTGCGACACGGTGGTGAAGGAGGAGTTCTCGTGGGCCTCGCGGCCCTCGGAGTCCTTGGCGCTGGCGGCGATCTTGTACGTGGTCGAGCGGTCGAGCTGCTCGGTGGGCTTCCAGCTCTTGCCGTCGGCGGACAGCTCGCCCTGGACACTCTTGCCGTCCTGGCCGGTCATCGTCACCTGGGTGAGCGTGCCGTCGCTGACGGTCACCCTGGCGTCGTCGTTGATGCCGGCGTTGATCGCGCCGTTCTTCGGCGAGATCTCTATTCGCGCCTGTGAGGCGTCCTTGGCCGCGGCTTCGTCGACCTGCGCCTGTGACGACGAGCCGTCGGAGGTGTCGTTGCTCTTGGCCTCACCGTCATTGCAGCCCGTGAGCACCAGCACGCCGCCGAGCAGTGCGGACGCGGCCACCAGGCCCTTGCGCCGCTTGCTGTCCGTCATCACACGCTTCTCCATCGTCGCCGAATCCCTGCCAACTGTTTCAACAACACCCATAACAACCCGTCCGGTTCCACATCCACGAACGATGTGGGGAACAACACTGATCGACGCGCGGGGTGCGGCCCCGGTTCCCGCGAGGCGGGAATCGGACCCCCGGGTATGGACCGGGTCCCGGCCCGGCGCCACCGCCCGCGGACCGGGACCCGGAACCGCTTGTACCCCGGGAACCGCGCCCGAGACCGGACCACGGCCCGGGGAGCGGCTCACCGCGGCCCACCTCGCGCGTCTACACCCGCCCCGGCTCGTCGCTGAGATCATCCTCCTCGTCCAGGTCCCACTCCTCCACCTCGGGGTCGTACTCGACCTGCTCGCTGCTCCAGGACGCCTGGGCGAGCTCGACGCCCGGCAGGTCGCCGAGCAGATCGTCCGGCTCGATGAGGTACGCGACGGCTTCCGCTTCGTCCTCGCGGACGACCGCCCGGGCGTGCGCCCGCTCGTCGTCCGGCATGAACTCGTCGGCGCCGATGCGGGTCAGGGCGGCGGCGGTGAGTTGGTCGGTGTCCGTGATCTCCAGGGTGAGTTCCACGCGAAGTCGCACATACCGTGATGTCTCAGAAGGGCTCATATGACGGAGCGTAAGCTGCCGGACCCCGCGACTTTCCTGCGACCCGCTGTGTTCATTAGCATCGGCGCACCCACCAATTCTCGGTTCCGCAAGGGGATCTGAATCCGTGTCCGTCGCACGTCGACCGCTGCTGACCGCCACCACCGCCGGGACTCTGCTCGCCGCGCTGTGGTTCGTTCCTTCGGCCAACGCCACAGTCGAACAGTCACCGGCGCAGGAGCAGCACCAGGCCGGGAGGACGGCCACCGCGCACCAGGATCTGGCGCTCGCCGACACCGGTGGCGTGGACACCACCCCGTACCTCGTGGGCGGCACGGCCTTCCTCGGGATCGGTGCGGGTCTGGTCGTCTTCGCCGTACGCCGAGGGGCGCACACCGCGCTCTGAGTGCGCCGCGTGCGCCCCTGTGGGCGGTCGGGGTCAGGCCAGCGGGCCGGTGACCTTCTCCACGGCCTCGACGAGCCGGCCTTCCCGTACGAAGGCGTCGGCGGCCTCCAGGTCGGGAGCGAGGAAACGATCCGGCCCGGGGCCCTGGACGCCGGCCGCGCGCAGCGCGTCGATGGCGGCGCGGGAGGCGGGCGCCGGGGTCAGGCCGGTCCGCAGCTCGATGGCGCGGGTCGCGGCGTACAGCTCGACGGCGATGATCCGGTTGAGGTTGCCGACGGCGGTGCGCAGCTTGCGGGCGGCGGACCAGCCCATGGAGACGTGGTCCTCCTGCATGGCGGAGGACGGGATGGAGTCGGCGGACGCCGGGACGGCGAGCCGCTTCATCTCGCTGACCAGGGCGGCCTGGGTGTACTGGGCGATCATCAGGCCCGAGTCGACACCGGCGTCGTCGGCGAGGAACGGCGGCAGGCCGTGGCTGCGGTTCTTGTCGAGCAGCCGGTCGGTGCGGCGCTCGGCGATGGAGCCGAGGTCGGCCGCGGCGATGGCGAGGAAGTCCAGGACGTACGCGACCGGCGCGCCGTGGAAGTTGCCGTTCGACTCGACCCGCCCGTCGGGGAGGACGACGGGGTTGTCGACGGCCGAGGCGAGCTCGCGCTCGGCGACGAGGCGGGCGTGGGCCATGGTGTCGCGCCCGGCGCCGGCGACCTGGGGGGCACAGCGCACGGAGTACGCGTCCTGGACGCGCGGGGCCTCGTCCTCCTGGAAGTGGCCGGTGAGGCCGGAGCCCTGGAGGACGGCGAGCATGTTCGCGGCGGCGGCGCCCTGGCCCGGGTGCGGGCGGATGGCGTGCAGCTCGGGGGCGAGGACCTTCTCCGTGCCGAGCAGCGCCTCCAGGGAGAGCGCGGCGGTGATGTCGGCCGACTTGTAGAGCTTGTCGAGGTCGTCGAGGGCCATGATCAGCATGCCGAGCATGCCGTCGGTGCCGTTGAGGAGGGCGAGGCCTTCCTTCTCGCGCAGCTCGACGGGCTCGATCCCGTGGGCGGCGAGGAGCTCCCCGGCGGGCCGGACCACCCCGTCGGGGCCTTCGGCGTCGCCCTCCCCCATGAGGGTGAGCGCGCAGTGGCTGAGCGGCGCGAGGTCGCCGGAGCAGCCCAGGGAGCCGTACTCGTGCACGACGGGCGTGATCCCGGCGTTGAGGACGTCCGCCATGGTCCGCGCCACGTGCGGGCGGACACCGGTGTGTCCGGAGGCGACGGTCTTGAGCCGCAGGAACATCAGCGCCCGGACGACCTCGCGCTCGACGGGCGCGCCCATTCCGGCGGCGTGCGACCGCACGATGTTGCGCTGGAGCCGGGTGCGCAGCTCCTGACCGATGTGCCGCGTGGCCAGCGCGCCGAAACCGGTCGACACGCCGTACACGGGCTCGGGCCTGGCGGCGAGGGCGTCCACGACCTCCCGGGCCTTCGCGAGCGCGGCGAGCGCCTCCTGCGACAGCTCGACCCGTGCGTTGCCGCGGGCCACGGCGATGACGTCCTGTGCGGTGGTGCCGGACGTCCCCACCACGACTGTGTGCATATCCATATTCAGCAGCGTACGGACTGAATCCCGACGTGTCACTACCCCGCCTCCACCCTGCCCCTTACTCCGGGCGGGCGTCACGGAAGCGGCGGCGGTCGCGGGAGAGGGTCGGGGGGTGGTCCGCCAGGCGGATCACCGTGCCGTCGCGCCCCGCCACCACCGGCTTCAGCGAGCCCGCCGCCTTCGCGCGGTACTGCGCCGCGTCCGCCAGGCGGAACAGCCGCCGCGCCGAGCGCACCGGCCCGATCGGGTCACCCGTCGACGCCACGCCACAGGCGACGCCCTCGCCGAGCTCCAGGTCCCCGGCCCGTACGCACAGCTCGTCCGCCGCCGCGACCACCTCGTCCGCCTCCGGCCCCACCGAGACCAGGCAGAACTCGTCGCCGCCCAGCCGCGCCGCGAGCGCGCCCGGCAGCATCGCCCCGCAGTACGACAGCACGGACCCGAACCGCTCCAGGAGCCGGTCGCCCACCGCGTGGCCGTGGGTGTCGTTGACGCGCTTGAGACCGTTGAGGTCGCAGACGACCAGCGACACCACCGACCCGTCCGCCCGGAACCGCTCGACCGCCTCGTCCAGCCTTATGTCCACCGCCCGCCGGTTCGCCAGCCCGGTCAGCGGGTCCGTAAAGGCCAGCTTCCGGACTTCCTCCAGCCGCTCGGTCTGCGCGATCCCGGACGCGACGACCGACGCCAGCACGGTGGCGAACTTCGCGTCGTCCGGGCCGAAGACCGGCGCCCCGACCGGCCGGGCCACGTACAGCTCGCCCCACGCCCGCCCGCGCAGCACGATCGGCGCGACGACACAGCAGCCCCGCCCGCGCCGCCGCAGCGCCGACACCCTCCCCCGTGGCCCTCCGCGCACGGGAGGTTCCCCCAGCAGGCGGTAGCCGTGCGCCCCGGGGCCCGGGCCCTCCGCCGTCTCGACCCAGGCGTTCGGCTCACCGCCCCCCGCCCACCGCTCGTGCAGGAACTCGGTGATCTCCGAGAACTGGTGGACCGGGTACGTCTCGGAGTCCGGGAACTCCTCCTCCCCCGCGGCCCGCTCCCCCGCGTTCACCAGCACCCGGAGCCGGCCCAGGTCCCGCTCCCACGTCGACAGCGCGGCGAAGGTCCCGCCGAGCGCGTCGCGCGCGCCCAGCGCCGCCGCCCGCCACGACTCGCGCGGGGTGTGCGCCGCCGCCATCGACTGCGCCAGCGCCACTACGGCCCGGAGCCGGACATCCTCACCCATTCCTCCAGCTTAGGGAGGCCTCGCCCTTTTTCACTCTCCGGGCCACTCGGGCCTCCGCTTCTCGTTGAAGGCGGCGACCCCCTCCGCCCGGTCCCCGGAGAAGGCCACTGACCGCCACGCCGCGTCCTCGACCTCCAGACCGGCCCGCAGATCGAGCCCCTGCCCCAGCCGCATGGCCCGCTTGGCGGCGCGCAGGCCGACCGGCGAGTTCGCGGCGATCCGGGCGGCCAGCTCCAGCGCGCCCGTCCGGGCGTCCTCCACCAGGCGGTCCACCAGCCCCAGCTCGGCCGCCTCGGCGGCCTCCACGCGCCGCGCGGTGAACACCAGCTCCGCCGCCCGCGCCGCCCCCACCCGGCGCGGCAGCAGCTGCGTGCCGCCGCCTCCCGGGATCACGCCCACCGACACCTCCGGCAGCCCGACGACCGCCGTCGCGTCGGCCACGATCAGGTCGCAGGCGAGCGCCAGCTCGAAGCCGCCGCCGAGGGCGAACCCGTGCACGGCCGCGACCGTCGGCATCGGCAGCTCCAGCACGCCGGTGTAGGCGCCGCGCGCGACGGGCCGCTGGCGCACCAGCTCGGCGTCGGTCAGGGAGTTGCGCTCCTTGAGGTCGGCGCCCACGCAGAACGCGCGGTCGTTGGAGGAGGTCACCACGGTCACGCGTACCGACGCGTCGGCGCCCAGCGCGTCGCACGCGGCGCCGATGGACCGGGCCATCTCCGTGGAGACGGCGTTCATGGCCTTGGGCCGGTCGAGGACCAGCTCGGCCACGTACTCATGACGGCGTACGGCGACGAACTCCCCGAAGCGCTGCTCCGACATTCCCAGACCCTCCCGGTTAACGAGCGTTAGCGATCGCTATCCGGGGATCTTAGGCTCCCGGCGCGTCAGCAGCCAGGGCTCGATCACACCGAGCCCGCGGACCGGCCGCTGCCACATCGGCTGGAGCGCGAAGCGGTACGACGGAGGCGCCTCGCCCTCCTTCTCCGCGCGTGCCACCTCGTCGGCGACCTGCGCCTCGGACACCGGTGCCTCGCCCGTGCGCGACAGCTCCTGCGCGAGCGCCCCGTCCACCAGGACGGCGTCCTTGGGCGCTATCGAGGTGAGCCGGCTCGCGAGGTTCACCGTCGTGCCGAAGACGTCGCCCATCCGGGTCGTCACGGTCCCGAAGGCGATGCCGACCCGCAGCGCGGGCATGGTCTCGTCGTGCGCGAGGGTCTCGATGAGCCGCAGCGCGATCTCGGCGGCCGTACCGGCGTCGTCCGCCGCGTACAGCACCTCGTCGCCCAGGGTCTTGATCAGCCGTCCGCCGTGCGCCGCCACCAGGTCCGCGCAGGTCGTCTCGAACGCCTCGACCAGCTCGCCGAGCTCCTCCTCCTCCAGCCGCCGCGTCAGCCGCGTGAACCCGACCAGGTCCGCGAACCCGACCGCGAGACGCCGGTCCACCATCTCCTCGTCGTCCGCGGCCTGCACCACCCGCCCGGTCGCCGCCGCGAGCTGCCGCCGCCACACATAGACCAGGAACTCCTGGAGCTCCGGCAGCAACAGCTCCACCAGCGGGTACGTGACCTCCGTGCGCGTCATGCCCGGCTCGGGCGGCTCGGTGAGGCCCTCCAGGAACGAGTCGATCTGCCACTCGGCCAGCCGGGCGGTGGTCTGGCCTGTCGACCGGGCCACCTGCACCGCCATCGGCTCGCTGAGCAGCCCCGCCTCGACGAGACCGGCCAGCCGCCGCAGCGCCAGTACGTCCGCCTCGGTGAGCGCCTTGGCCTGGCCGATGTCGGCGAAGCCCATGGCCCGCCAGAAGCGGGAGGCGAGGTCCATGGAGACACCGGCGGTGCGGGCCGCCTGGAAGGGGGTGTAGCGCCGCTCGGCGCCGAGGATCAGCTGCTCCAGACGGATGGCCAGCGGGTCGTCGGTCGGTTCGGCCGTATGGTCGACGACGTGGTGGGGGGTGGGGTAATCGGCCGCGGCGGAACCCGATCCGGAGCTCGGTCCGGGACCGGATGCGGGCCCCGGGGCGGGGTCGCCGCCGGGCCCCGTGGCGCCGGGTGTGCCGGGCCCCGTGGCGGACCCGGGACCGGACTCGCCCGAATTCGCGTCGTCGACGGTCACCGGCCGCCTCCTGCCCGTTCCCTGCGCACTGCCCTGCCGATCTGTCGCTGGATCGCCTCAACGATACGGCAGGTGTGCCCTGGCTCACGTCCCCGTGCGGCAGCGCGTTCAGCCCACCGGGCGCAGATGGATGATGTCGCCCGCGCCGACGGCCTCCCGGCCCGCGCCGTCGGCGCGGGCCACCACGAGCCGCCCGTCCCCGTCGATGGCCACCGCCTCCCCCGTCAGCGCGCGGGCGCCGGGCAGCTCCGCCCGTACGGTGCGGCCGAGGGTCGCGCAGCCCGCCGCGTACGCCTCCTGGAGCCCGCAGGCGGCCGGGTCGCCGCCGGCCGCGGTCCAGCGCCCGTACCACTGCTCCAGGGAGCGCAGCACTGCGCGCAGCAGCGGGTCGCGGTCGGTGGAGACGGCGTCGGCGAGGGCGAGCGAGCCGGCCGTCGGCACGGGCAGCTCGTCCGCGCGCAGCGTGACGTTGAGGCCGACGCCGACGACGACGCCGTCGTCCCCGGCGCGCTCGGCGAGGATGCCGCCCGTCTTGCGCTCCTCCTTGCCGCCGGGGCCCGGGACGTTCACCAGCAGGTCGTTGGGCCACTTCAGCGACATGTCGACGCCGGCCGCCCGCGCCAGGCCGGTGGCGGCGGCGACCCCGGTGAGCAGCGGCAGCCAGGCCAGGCGCGCGACGGGCACCCTCGGTTTGAGGAGGACGGAGAAGAACAGGCCGGAGCGGGCGGGCGCCGACCAGGTGCGGTCGAGCCTGCCGCGGCCCGCGGTCTGCTCCTCGGCGACGAGCACGGCGCCCTCGGGCAGGGAGCCGGCCCGGGAGGCCAGGTCGGAGTTGGTGGAGCCGGTCTCCGGGACGATGTCGAGGGAGGTCCACAGGGCTCCGGGCCGCAGCAGCGCGCGACGCAGCGCGGTGGTGTTCAGCGGCGGGCGGTCGAGATCCGACCACGGGCTGGGGGAACCGTGCGACGGACCGGATGGACCATGTGAGGGCGTCATGCAAGCCAGCGTAGGTGTGGCAAACGCCGCACTGCCGAACGGTATCGCCGCCGCTACGCTACGGGCCAGTAGCCATCGATCCCGTGACCAGGCAGGGAGCCGCATCCCGATGTCCGAGCCGGCAGAGCCCCAAGAGCCCCAGAAGATCGACATTCATACGACCGCGGGCAAGCTCGCGGATCTGCAGCGCCGTATCCACGAGGCGACGCACGCGGGCTCCGAGCGCGCCGTCGAGAAGCAGCACGCGAAAGGCAAGTTGACGGCCCGGGAACGGATCGCTCTCCTGCTGGACGAGGATTCGTTCGTCGAGCTGGACGAGTTCACCCGGCACCGCTCCACCAGCTTCGGCCTGGAGAAGAACCGTCCGTACGGCGACGGCGTCGTCACCGGGTACGGAACCGTCGACGGCCGCCCGGTGGCGGTCTTCTCCCAGGACTTCACGGTCTTCGGCGGGGCGCTCGGCGAGGTCTTCGGCCAGAAGATCATCAAGGTGATGGACTTCGCCCTGAAGACCGGCTGTCCGGTCATCGGCATCAACGACTCGGGCGGCGCCCGCATCCAGGAGGGCGTCATGGCCCTCGGCATGTACGGCGAGATCTTCCGCCGCAACACCCACGCCTCGGGTGTCATCCCGCAGATCTCGCTGGTCGTCGGGCCGTGCGCGGGCGGCGCGGTGTACTCGCCGGCGATCACCGACTTCACGGTGATGGTCGACCAGACGTCGCACATGTTCATCACGGGCCCGGACGTCATCAAGACGGTGACGGGCGAGGACGTCGGCTTCGAGGAGCTGGGCGGCGCCCGTACGCACAACACCACCTCGGGCGTCGCGCACCACATGGCGGGGGACGAGAAGGACGCGATCGAGTACGTCAAGTCCCTCCTGTCGTACCTCCCCTCGAACAACCTCTCCGAGGCGCCCGCCTTCCCGGAGGAGGCGGACCTGGAGCTGACGGACGAGGACCGGGAGCTGGACACGCTCATCCCGGACAGCGCGAACCAGCCGTACGACATGCACACCGTCATCGAGCACGTGCTGGACGACGGGGAGTTCCTGGAGACGCAGGGGATGTTCGCGCCGAACATCGTCACCGGTTTCGGGCGGGTCGAGGGCTTCCCGGTCGGCATCGTCGCCAACCAGCCGATGCAGTTCGCGGGTTGCCTGGACATCAACGCCTCCGAGAAGGCGGCGCGGTTCGTGCGCACCTGCGACGCGTTCAACATCCCGGTGCTGACCTTCGTCGACGTGCCCGGCTTCCTGCCCGGCGTGGACCAGGAGTACGGCGGGATCATCCGGCGCGGCGCCAAGCTGATCTACGCGTACGCCGAGGCCACGGTGCCGCTGATCACGGTGATCACCCGCAAGGCGTTCGGCGGCGCGTACGACGTCATGGGCTCCAAGCACCTGGGCGCCGACCTGAACCTGGCGTGGCCGACGGCGCAGATCGCCGTGATGGGCGCGCAGGGCGCGGTCAACATCCTGCACCGGCGGGCCATCGCCGAGGCGGACGACGTGGAGGCGACCCGGGCGCGGCTGATCCAGGAGTACGAGGACGCCCTGCTCAACCCGTACACGGCGGCCGAGCGCGGGTACATCGACGCGGTGGTCATGCCGTCGCAGACACGGGCGCAGATCGTGCGCGGCCTGCGTCAGCTGCGTACGAAGCGGGAAAGCCTGCCTCCGAAGAAGCACGGCAACATCCCTCTCTAAGGAGCCCCCCGATGATCAAGGTGGTACGGGGCAATCCGACCCCGGAGGAGCTGGCCGCCGCTCTGGCGGTGGTCCGGGCGCGCGCCGCGGCGTCGGCGTCGGCCGAGTCCGCCGACGGCGCGCCGCACGTCCCGGAGGGCTGGTCGGACCCGGCCCGGATCGCCCGGTCCCGGCGCCCGCAGCCGGGCCCGCGGTCGTGGGCGCGCTCCTACTGGCCGGTTTGAGGCCTATCGCGGGCGGGGCCGTCACACCGGTGGTGCGGCGGCCCCGCCCGTTCTCCCGTGGCCGCCCTCGTGGGCGCTCACGCCGGGGCGGGCCACGCCGGACTGGCCCGTTGGCACCGGGGCGCCTGAGTACGCGTACTCAGGCGCCGCACGCCCCGCCGGGAGCAGGATCGGAGACATGCTCTGGTCCGACCCGAAGAACGAACCCCCCGACGAGATGCGCCACACGCAGGCGATGCTGCGGCGCGCGGGGATCCTGCTGGCGCTGGCGATGGTGCTGGCCATGTTCGTGACGGGCCTGCACTGACCTGTTCCGTACGATGACGGGCATGACTGCTCAGCGCCGCCGCCTCGTCCTCGCGTCCGCGTCCCCCGCCCGCCTCGGTCTGCTGCGGCAGGCCGGACTCGCCCCCGAGGTGATCGTCAGCGGCGTCGACGAGGACAAGGTCACCGCCCCGACCCCCGCCGAGCTGGCCCTCTCCCTCGCCGAGGCCAAGGCCGCCCATGTCGCGGCCCGCCCGGAGGTGGGCGACGCGCTGGTGATCGGCTGTGACTCCGTCCTGGAGCTGGACAAGCAGGCGCTCGGCAAGCCGGCCGACGCCGAGGAGGCCACGGCCCGCTGGAAGGCGATGCGCGGCCGTGTCGGCGTGCTCCAGACCGGCCACTGCGTCTACGACACGGCGGCGAAGCGGTACGCCTCCGCGACGGCGTCGACGGTGGTCCGCTTCGGTGAGCCCACGGACGAGGAGATCGCCGCGTACGTGGCCAGCGGCGAGCCGCTGAACGTGGCGGGCGCCTTCACCCTGGACGGCCTGTCGGCCCCGTTCATCGACGGCATCGACGGCGACCCGGGCAACGTCATCGGCCTGTCCCTGCCGCTGCTGCGCAGGCTGCTGGGCCGGCTGGGGGTCGAGATCACCGACCTGTGGGTGTGACGACCCGAGGCTCGACGTCCTCCGGGGCGTACAGCAGCAGCGCCGCCACGAGCAGGGCCAGCATCACCATCATGAACGCGAACGCGCCCCAGCCGACCAGGCCCACCGCCAGCGCGCCCAGCACCCCGTGGGTGATGGCGCAGGCGATCAGCAGGATGCGGGTGGGGCGGCCGGGCGGACGGTCGCGCAAGGCGAGGATCAGCAGCAGTACGCCGCACAGGACGAGGTACGCGCCGAAGGCACCGCCCATCACCCAGGTGCCGACGACCATGGCGCCGGGGTCCAGATCGGCGAGCGACATGCTCTGGCCGTCGACGACCGTGGCCAGCACCGCGTGGATCACCACGATGGCGACGGCCTCGATGAGCAGCGCGATTCCCGCTGCCAGGGCGATCGGTCTGCGGGCCACCACGGGTACCCCCTGCTTGTTACCTGCGGTACGGACGACGACGCGAACGCTACTGACTGGTAAACCTTTGGACAAGGGTCCTGACAACGCCGCAAAGATTCGTTCGGCCATTGGTAGGGACTCCACAAAGATGGGGCATGCCGCGCTGACCGCCCGGACAGAGACCTTGGCCACACCGCAGGGTTACTGTGCGGTGGAGAAGCCCTGCGTAACGTGGTGCGACAAGGGGTTTCGCAACCCGGATCGGTCTCGGATCACGCTCCGTGTGGGCAAGCTCACCAGTGGGGATGGGTCGAAAGGCCGTGTCGGCAGTCCCTAAACTCAGCTTGTTTCAAGGAGGGAGCCATCGTGCGCAAGGTGCTCATCGCCAACCGTGGCGAAATCGCTGTCCGTGTCGCCCGTGCCTGCCGGGATGCCGGGATCGCGAGCGTAGCCGTCTACGCCGATCCGGACCGGGACGCCCTGCACGTCCGTGCGGCCGATGAGGCGTTCGCTCTGGGCGGTGACACACCGGCCGCCAGCTATCTGGACATGGCCAAGGTGCTCCAGGCGGCAGCTGATTCCGGCGCGGACGCCGTCCATCCGGGCTACGGGTTTCTCTCCGAGAACGCGGAGTTCGCCCAGGCCGTCCTCGACGCGGGTCTGACGTGGATCGGCCCGCCGCCGCAGGCCATCCGCGACCTGGGTGACAAGGTCGCCGCCCGCCACATCGCCCAGCGCGCCGGCGCGCCGCTGGTGGCCGGCACGCCCGACCCCGTCTCGGGCGCCGACGAGGTCGTCGCCTTCGCGAAGGAGCACGGCCTGCCCATCGCGATCAAGGCCGCCTTCGGTGGCGGCGGTCGCGGCCTGAAGGTCGCCCGCACCCTGGAGGAAGTACCCGAGCTGTACGACTCCGCCGTCCGCGAGGCGGTCGCCGCCTTCGGCCGGGGTGAGTGCTTCGTGGAGCGCTACCTGGACAAGCCGCGCCACGTGGAGACGCAGTGCCTGGCCGACACCCACGGCAACGTCGTCGTGGTCTCGACCCGTGACTGCTCGCTGCAGCGCCGCCACCAGAAGCTGGTCGAGGAGGCCCCCGCGCCGTTCCTCACCGCGGAGCAGAACGCCGAGCTGTACCGGGCCTCCAAGGCCATCCTGAAGGAAGCCGGTTACGTCGGCGCCGGCACCGTGGAGTTCCTCGTCGGCGTGGACGGCACGATCTCCTTCCTGGAGGTCAACACCCGCCTCCAGGTCGAGCACCCCGTCACCGAGGAGGTCACGGGCATCGACCTGGTGCGGGAGATGTTCCGGATCGCCGACGGCGAGGAGCTCGGGTACGGCGACCCCGTCGTGCGCGGCCACTCCTTCGAGTTCCGCATCAACGGCGAGGACCCCGGCCGTAACTTCCTGCCCGCCCCGGGCACGGTCACGGCCTTCGCCCCGCCGTCGGGTCCGGGTGTCCGCCTGGACGCGGGCGTGGAGTCGGGCAGTGTGATCGGCCCGGCGTGGGACTCGCTGCTGGCCAAGCTGATCGTCAGCGGCGCGACGCGTGAGCAGGCGCTGCAGCGGGCGGCGCGGGCGCTGGCGGAGTTCAAGGTGGAGGGCATGGCCACCGCCATCCCCTTCCACCGCAAGGTCGTCGCCGACCCGGACTTCACCGCCGACCCCTTCCGCATCCACACGCGGTGGATCGAGACCGAGTTCGTCAACGACATCCCGGCCTTCGCCGCCCCCGCCGCCACGGACGCGGAGGAGGAGCCGGGCCGTGAGACGGTCGTGGTCGAGGTCGGCGGCAAGCGCCTGGAGGTCTCCCTGCCCTCCTCGCTCGGGATGAGCCTGGCCCGTACCGGCCTGGCGGCCGGCGCCAAGCCCAAGCGGCGCGCGGCGAAGAAGTCCGCCTCCGCCGCCTCGGGCGACACCCTGGCCTCCCCGATGCAGGGCACCATCGTCAAGGTCGCCGTCGAGGAGGGCCAGGAGGTCAAGGAGGGCGACCTCATCGTCGTCCTCGAGGCGATGAAGATGGAGCAGCCCCTCAACGCCCACCGCGCGGGCACCGTCAAGGGCCTGACCGCCGAGGTCGGCGCGTCGGTCACCTCCGGCGCGCCCATCTGCGAGATCAAGGACTGACCTCGCTCATGCCCGAGGGGCCTGCCGGACACCGTCCGGCAGGCCCCTCGCCTTTTCGGTGGCGGAGGGCGCCTCCCGGAGCCGTACGGGAGGAACCCTCCGGCTGTGCGATGGCATTCTGGAGGCACACGGCGGGAGCCAGGAGGGACGCGCCATGACGACCAGTACGGCAGCGGGCACGGCGCCGGGCGCGGCACGTCCGATGCGGGCCGACGCGCGCCGCAACTACGAGCGACTGCTGACCGAAGCCCGCTCGGCCTTCGCCGAGCACGGCACCGACGCGTCGCTGGAGGACATCGCGCGGCGCGCGGGGGTGGGGATCGGCACGCTCTACCGCCACTTCCCCAACCGGCACGCGCTGATGGGCGCGGTGTTCCAGGAGGCGCTGGCCGCGCTGCTGGAGCGGTCGCGTCAACTGGCCGACGCGGACCGGCCGTGCGAGGCGCTGGTCGAGTGGCTGCGCGCCATCATCACCCACGCGGGTGAGTACCGGGGCCTGGCGGGCGCGCTGATGTCGGCGTCGCACGACCGGAGCTCGGCGCTCTCGGAGTGCAGCGTCCCGCTCCGCGAGGCGGGCTCCCGCCTCCTGGCGCGGGCGGCGTCCGGTGGCGCCGTACGGGAGGGGGTTTCGATCGACGACCTGATGCAGCTGACGAACGCCATCGCACTGGCCGCCGAACAGTCCCCGGACGATCCGGAGCTGGCCGACCGCCTGCTGATGCTGACCCTGCGGGGCCTGAAGGCCTGACGGGCGGGCGCGGGCGGCCCTCGGCCCGTACCGAGCAGGCTCCGGGAGGGCCCGGCGTCGGCCCGGCACCCCCGGCCCGGCGTGCGCGGCCCCGGGGCGCCGGGGGGCGTCAACGGCGGCGCAGGTCGGCGACGCGGGCCGTGCGCTCCGGTGGCGAAGGCTCCGACGCCAGGGAGGCCGCCGATCGGAGGCCCCCGCCGGCCGGGTGGCGCGCGCCGCGCTGGCCCGGCAGGGGAACGTCCCGGCGGGGCTGCCGGCCCGGCGGGACGCCCTCGGTGGCGGAGGTGCCGGACGCCCCCGTGCCCGCCACCGTGATCTGGACGCCCTGGTCCGCGAGGGCCTGGAGCTCCATGCCGGCGCGCTCGTCGTGCGGGGGCGGCTCGTCGGTGACCAGCCGGGTGATCACGTCCGTCGGCACGGTCTGGAACATCGTGTCCGTGCCCAGCTTGGTGTGGTCGGCCAGGACGACGACCTCGGCCGCGGCCTGGACCAGCGCGCGGTCGACGCTCGCCGAGAGCATGTTGGACGTGGACAGCCCGCGCTCGGCGGTGAGCCCGCTGCCGGACAGGAACGCCCGGGAGACGCGGAGCCCCTGCAGGGACTGCTCGGCCCCGCTGCCCACCAGCGCGTAGTTGGAGCCGCGCAGGGTGCCGCCGGTCATGACGACCTCCACCCGGTTGGCGTGCGCCAGCGCCTGGGCCACCAGCAGGGAGTTGGTGACGACGGTCAGCCCGGGTACGCGGGCGAGCCGGCGGGCCAGCTCCTGCGTGGTGGTCCCCGCGCCGACGACGATGGCCTCGCCCTCTTCGACGAGGCCCGCGGCGACGTCGGCGATGGCCGTCTTCTCGGCTGTCGCGAGATGGGATTTCTGCGGGAAGCCGGACTCTCGCGTCAAACCGCCCGGCAATACCGCACCGCCGTGCCGGCGGTCGAGGAGTCCTTCTGCCTCCAGTGCCCGCACGTCCCGCCGTACGGTCACTTCGGAGGTCTGGACGACGCGGGCGAGCTCGCGGAGCGATACCGCTCCGTTGGCGCGCACCATTTCGAGGATCAACTGACGACGTTCTGCAGCGAACACGAAACTGACAGTAACCCCACGGACCGGTCGTTTGCAGCAGTATGCGCCGATTACGAGAACTTGCGAACAGACGGGGTCGCCAAGTGGTATGGGCGACCCCGTCCGGGTGCGTACTTCGATCGCTCGATGTCCCGACTTGCCGGGAGTTGCCGGGTGTTGTCCACCCCGGCGGCGAGGCCTACGCCTCGGCCGAAGTCTTCCGGGTGTGCAACTGCCGTGCCACCTCGGCGATCGAGCCCGACAGCGACGGGTACACGGTGAAAGCGTTTGCGATCTGTTCCACGGTCAGATTGTTGTCGACCGCGATCGAGATGGGATGGATCAGCTCACTGGCCTTCGGCGCGACGACACAGCCGCCGACCACGATGCCCGTGCCGGGGCGGCAGAAGATCTTGACGAAGCCGTCCCGGATGCCCTGCATCTTGGCGCGCGGGTTGCGCAGGAGCGGCAGCTTGACGACCCGGGCGTCGATCTTGCCGGCGTCGACGTCGGCCTGCGTGTAACCGACGGTGGCGATCTCCGGGTCGGTGAAGACGTTGGAGGAGACGGTCTTCAGGTTCAGCGGCGTGACCGCGTCGCCCAGGAAGTGGTACATCGCGATCCGGCCCTGCATGGCGGCGACCGAGGCGAGGGCGAAGATCCCGGTGACGTCACCGGCCGCGTACACGCCGGGGGCGGACGTGCGCGAGACCTTGTCGGTCCGGATGTGGCCGGAGTCCCTGAGCCGTACGCCGGCCTCCTCCAGGCCCATCCCGGCGGTGTTCGGGATGGCGCCGACCGCCATCAGGCAGTGGGTGCCGGAGATGACGCGCCCGTCGGCGAGGGTGACCTCGACACGGTCACCGACGCGCTTGGCCGACTGGGCGCGGGAGCGGGCCATGACGTTCATGCCGCGGCGCCGGAAGACGTCCTCCAGGACGGCGGCGGCGTCGGGGTCCTCACCCGGCAGCACCCGGTCGCGCGACGAGACGAGGGTGACGCGCGAGCCGAGCGCCTGGTAGGCGCCGGCGAACTCGGCGCCGGTGACGCCGGAACCGACCACGATGAGCTCCTCGGGGAGCTCGGTCAGGTCGTACACCTGCGTCCAGTTGAGGATGCGCTCGCCGTCCGGCAGCGCGTCGGGGATCTCGCGCGGGTGGGCGCCGGTCGCGATCAGCACGGCGTCGGCGGTGAGGGTCTCCTCGGTGCCGTCCGCGGCGGTGACGATCACCTGGCGGGAGCCGTCCACGGCCTGGCGCCCGTCGAGGCGGCCCCGGCCCCGCAGCACGCGTGCGCCCGCGCGGGTGACGGAGGCGGTGATGTCGTGGGACTGGGCGAGGGCGAGACGCTTCACCCGCCGGTTCACCTTGCCGAGGTCGACCCCGACGACCCGGGCGGCCTGCTCCAGGTGCGGGGTGTCGTCGGCGACGATGATGCCGAGCTCCTCGTACGAGGAGTCGAAGGTCGTCATCACCTCGGCCGTGGCGATCAGGGTCTTCGAGGGGACGCAGTCGGTCAGGACGGACGCTCCGCCGAGGCCGTCGCAGTCCACGACGGTCACCTCCGCGCCGAGCTGGGCGCCCACCAGGGCCGCCTCGTATCCGCCGGGTCCGCCACCGATGATCACGATACGGGTCACTGGGGTTTACGCCTCGCGCTCTCGTCACGGCAGGGATGGACGTACCCCATTGTCCCGCATGGCCGCGCCGGCTTCCCCCCGGGTCCCCCACCCGGGAACAGCGCTCGCCCCGGCCACTCCCGTACCCTCGGTCCCATGTCGCTCTACGCCGCGTACGCCGGCAACCTCGACGCGCGGCTGATGACGCGCCGCGCCCCGCACTCCCCGCTGCGCGGCACGGGCTGGCTCAACGGCTGGCGGCTGACCTTCGGCGGCGAGCAGATGGGCTGGGAGGGCGCCCTCGCCACGATCGTGGAGGCCCCCCGCTCCCAGGTCTTCGTCGCGCTGTACGACATCGCCCCGATGGACGAGGACTCCATGGACCGCTGGGAGGGCGTCGGCCTGGACATCTACCGGCGCATGCGGGTGCGGGTCCACACGCTGGAAGGCGAGGAGCCGGCCTGGGTGTACGTCCTCAACGGCTACGAGGGCGGGCTGCCCTCGGCGCGCTACCTGGGCGAGATCGCGGACGCGGCAGAGTCGGCGGGGGCGCCGCACGACTACGTGATGGAGCTCCGCAAGCGCCCCTGCTAGGCCGCGTCGGGCGGGTTCGTCGGAAACGACAAGGCAACGATCGCAGCTCCGTGGGCATCGTCATCTACGCGCGTAGGCAATCTCGGGCTACGCTCTTGTGCGTACTGCATTCTTCCGGGGCCGGCCCCCGGACCCCCGGTCCCCAGTGAGCGGTCCGGGGCGACTGTTACTTCGCGAGGCGAGAACTCTGTGAACGCAACTGCCACCCCGGACCACCTCCAGGGCGACCCCTACGCCGCCGCCGACGCCGCCGCCGCGCGCCTGCGCGACCTGACCGGCGCCGAGACCCACGACGTCGCTCTCGTGATGGGCTCCGGCTGGGCTCCGGCCGTCGACGCGCTCGGCGCGCCCGACGCCGAGTTCCCGGTCACGGAGCTCCCCGGCTTCCCGCCGCCGGCCGTCGAGGGCCACGGCGGACGCGTCCGGTCGTACCGCATCGGCGCCAAGCGGGCGCTGGTCTTCCTGGGCCGTACGCACTACTACGAGGGCCGTGGCGTCGCCGCCGTCGCCCACGGTGTGCGCACCGCGGTCGCCGCCGGCTGCAAGACCGTCGTGCTGACGAACGGCTGCGGCGGCCTGCGCGAGGGCATGCGCCCCGGCCAGCCGGTCCTGATCAGCGACCACATCAACCTGACGGCCACCTCGCCGATCGTGGGCGCCAACTTCGTCGACCTGACCGACCTGTACTCGCCGCGGCTGCGCGCGCTGTGCAAGGAGGTCGACGAGACGCTGGAGGAGGGCGTGTACGTCCAGTTCCCCGGCCCTCACTACGAGACCCCGGCCGAGATCAACATGGTCCGCGTCATGGGCGGCGACCTGGTCGGCATGTCCACGGTCCTGGAGGCCATCGCGGCCCGCGAGGCGGGCGCCGAGGTTCTCGGCATCTCCCTGGTCACGAACCTGGCCGCAGGCCTCTCGGGCGAGCCCCTCAACCACGAGGAGGTCCTCCAGGCCGGCCGTGACTCCGCCGCCCGCATGGGCGAGCTGCTGACGCGCGTCCTGGACCGGATCTGACCCGGCCCTCCCCGGTCCGGGGCTGACGCCCCGGACCGCCTGGGGCGGGGGCCGACGCCCCGCGCCCCCAGCGCGCCGGCTTCGCGCCGGCTGCGGCATCGCACCGGAGGGCGGGCGCTCGCGCCCCGGCGGCCGGACACCGCCGTCGCAGGGGGACGCGCGGCGGGGCGTGTTCCGGGCGCGAGGCGACCGAGCCGGCGAAGGACAGCCCAGGACGTGCCCCACGGAGCGGCCCCGACGGCAGCCGCGCCCGGAAGGGGGCCACCCCGGTGGGCCCCAACGGCTCCCCGCCGGGCGGGGCGGGCGCCCCGGGACGGGGCCGGGTGCCCGGGGTACCCGTATCCGTACCCGTACCGCAGACACTCACGACACCCAGAGAGGCAGACCACCGTGCAGCAGAACCTCATCGCGCAGGCGGAGGCATGGCTGGCCGAGGACCCGGACAGCGAGACCCGCGACGAGCTCGCCAAGCTGATCGAGGCGCGGGACCTCGACGCCCTGGCCGACCGGTTCGGCGGCACGCTGCAGTTCGGGACCGCCGGGCTGCGCGGGGAGCTGGGGGCGGGGCCCATGCGGATGAACCGTGCCGTGGTCATCCGGGCCGCCGCCGGGCTGGCCGCGTACCTGAAGGGCAAGGGCCACGACGGCGGCCTGGTCGTGATCGGGTACGACGCGCGCTACAAGTCCGCGGACTTCGCGCGTGACACCGCCGCCGTGATGACGGGCGCCGGGCTGCGCGCGGCCGTGCTGCCGCGACCGCTGCCGACGCCCGTGCTCGCGTACGCCATAAGGCACCTGGGCGCGGTCGCCGGCGTCGAGGTGACGGCGAGCCACAACCCGCCCCGCGACAACGGCTACAAGGTCTACCTCGGGGACGGCTCGCAGATCGTGCCGCCCGCCGACGCCGAGATCGCCGCCGGGATCGCCGCGGTCGCGCGCCTCGCCGACGTACCGCGCGCCGAGGACGGCTGGGAGACGCTCGGGGACGAGGTCCTGGAGGCGTACCTGGCACGTACGGACGCCGTCCTGACCCAGGGGTCGCCCCGCACCGCGAACGTCGTCTACACGGCCATGCACGGGGTCGGCAAGGACGTCGTGCTCGCCGCCTTCGCGCGGGCCGGCTTCCCCGCGCCGACGCTCGTGGCGGAGCAGGCCGAGCCCGACCCGGCCTTCCCCACCGTCGCGTTCCCCAACCCCGAGGAGCCCGGCGCGATGGACCTGGCCTTCGCCACGGCGCGCGAGGTCCGGCCCGACATCGTCATCGCCAACGACCCCGACGCCGACCGCTGCGCCGTCGCCGTGCCGCACGACGGCGACTGGCGGATGCTGCGCGGCGACGAGGTCGGCGCGCTCCTCGCCGCCCACATGGTCCGCAAGGGCGCCACCGGCACCTTCGCCGAGTCGATCGTGTCGTCGTCGCTGCTGGGCCGGATCGCCGAGGCGGCCGGGCTGCGGTACGAGGAGACGCTGACCGGCTTCAAGTGGATCGCCCGCGTCGAGGGCCTGGCCTACGGCTACGAGGAGGCGCTGGGCTACTGCGTCGACCCCGGCGGCGTGCGCGACAAGGACGGCGTCACCGCGGCGCTGCTCGTCGCGGAGCTGGCCTCCGTGCTGAAGGAGCAGGGCCGGACGCTCCCGGACCTGCTGGACGAGCTGGCCGTCACGCACGGCCTGCACGCCACGGACCAGCTGTCCGTGCGCGTGGAGGACCTGGGCGTCATCGCGAACGCCATGCGCCGCCTGCGCGAGCAGCCGCCCACCGCGCTCGCCGGGCTGACCGTGACGTCCGCCGAGGACCTGACGAAGGGGACCGACGCGCTGCCGCCCACGGACGGCCTGCGGTACCACCTGGACGGCGCCTTCAAGGCCCGCGTCATCGTGCGCCCCAGCGGTACCGAGCCGAAGTTGAAGTGCTACCTGGAGGTCGTCGTCCCGGTCGCCGACGCGAGCGAGCTGGCCGGTGCCCGCGCCAAGGGCGACGAGACCCTGGCCGCGATCAAGCGGGACCTGGCCGCCGCCGCCGGCATCTGACGGCGCGAGCCGTTCACGGGCCCGTACGGAGCGTCTTCCGTACGGGCCCGCCCCATGGTCCCGTACGGGTGAAGTTCGTACGGCAGGTGACGCAGCGCCCGGATTCGGCCGGGGGACTCGCGAGCAGGGTGACCCCCGGTACCTCAGCCGAGCAGCCCCTGGAGCCCCACCGTGCCGCCGTCGGTGATCACCGCACGCCCGACCGTTCCCGCGTCCCGGCGGCCCCCCTCCCCGGCGGCCGGGCGCGTGCGGGAGCGGACCGCCCGCTCGCTGCGGTACGCCGCGCCCGCGCTGCTCGGGTACCTGATGGTGCGGCTTTTCGGGCTCCTGGTGCTGGCGCGCTGGGCCCATCTGAAGGACCACGGCGTCTGGCGGACGCTCGCCACGTCCTGGGACTCCAACTGGTACCTGGGCATCGCCGACCACGGCTACCAGGACAGCCTGGGCACGAAGGTGGACTCCAACAACCTGGCGTTCTTCCCGCTGTACCCGGTGCTGGTCAAGGCGGTCGCGGGCGTCACGCCCGGCTCGCGCGCCTCGGTGGGGCTGATCCTCGCGGTGGGGTTCTCGCTGGTCGCCGCCTGGGGGATCTTCGCGGTGGGCGACCGGCTGGGCGGGCGCCGCGCCGGTACCGTCCTCACCGTCCTGTGGGGCGCCCTTCCGGTCGGCGTCGTCCAGTGGATGGGCTACACGGAGTCGCTGTTCACGGCGCTCGCCGCGTGGGCGCTGTACGCCGTCCTGACCGGGCGCTGGTACGCGGCGGCCGGCCTCGCGGTGCTCGCCGGGCTCACGCGCCCCACCGGGATCGCGGTGGCGGCGGCGGTGACGGTGACCGGCCTGCTGCTCGCGGTGCGCACGCGCGCGTGGCCCCCGCTCGTCGCGGCGCTCACCGCGCCGCTGGGCTGGCTGGGCTATGTGGCGTGGGTGGGCGCGCGCGTGGGGCGCTGGGACGGCTACTTCGCCGTGCAGCGGCTGTGGCGCAACGAGTGGGACGGCGGCGCGGGCACACTGCGCGAGCTGCGCGGGCTCCTCGTGTACGACCGCAACCCGCAGCTCTTCCTGGTGGCCGTCTCGGCGATCCTGGTGCTGTCGGCGGCGCTGTACGTGCTGTGCCTGGCCGACCGGCAGCCGCTCGCGCTGCTGGTGTTCAGCGGGGTGCTGCTGCTGGTGGTGCTGGGGAGCGGCGGGGTGTACTTCCCGCGCGCCCGCTTCCTGGTGCCCGGGTTCCCTCTGCTGCTGCCGCCGGCCGCGGCGGTGTGCCGGGCGCGACCGGCGATGGCGGCGCTGGTGCTGGGCGGGGCGGTGCTGTCGTCGGCCTGGCTGGGCGGGTACATGCTGCTGGTGTGGCCGGGGCCGCCGTGACGGCGACCGCGTGTCTCAGGCCGTGACGATGAGGACCACGAGAGCGATCAGCCCGGCCAGCGCGGGCGCGATGAGCTCGTACGCCCAGCGGACGCGCGGCGCGCCCTGCGCGGTCGGCCGTGACGCGCACTGCTCCGCGAGGTCGCGCAGCTCGGCGATGGTCCTGTCCGCCCCGGCGGCACCGGTCGTCGCCGGGTCGGCCGGTTCGCCACCGCGGGCCTGGCGGCGGGCGGCGCGCTTGCGCTCGCGCAGCGAGACGGGCACGGACCAGAGCTGGTACTTCGTGCCGTCCTGGGTGACGACCTCGCTGGAGTAGCCGGCGCGTACGGCCGCGACCGCCGCCCAGGGCAGGTCGATCGTGCGGAACGGGTTCCGTACCCGCATGCGGTCCTCGTTGGCGTACACGACGGGCCGGAAGGTGAACGCGACGATGAGCGGCACCACGAGCAGCAGCCCGGCGAGGGCGACCCAGGGGGCGCGGCCGTCGCCCGTGACGAGCGCGTCACCGCCGATCCAGGCGGCGAAGCCGAGCAGCAGCAGACCGCCCACGATTCCCGCGGGCGAGCGGAAGGACCGGTCGGCGTACGGGGGCTGCTGCGGGGTCGTCATGCGGCCGATTCTGCCTCACGCGCGCGTGGCTCACGCGACGAGATCGGCGTACGGCATGGGGCGGGTCCCCGGGTCGGTGCGGAGGTGAGGGGACGAGGCCGGGCGGGCCGTCGCGTGGGGTGCGGCGGCCCGCCCGGCGTGGGGTGGGGCGGTGCTCCTGCTCGGGTCGGGGCAGGGTCGGTGGGGTGGGGCGTCGCGTGGGGTGCGGCGGCCCGCCCGGCGTGGGGTGGGCGGTGCTCCTGCTCGGGTCGGCGCAAGGTCGGTGGGGTCGGCCGGGTCCGGCGCTGGGTCAGGCGCGGTGCCGCTCGGCGAGGACCGGCGCTCGATCAGGGACCGGCGTCCGGTCAGGCACGGTGCCGCTCGGCGAGGACCGGCGCTCGATCAGGGACCGGCGTCCGGTCAGGCCCGGGCGCCGGCGGTCCGGCGGCGCAGGGCCACGAAGCCGAGCCCGGCGGCGGTGACGGCTGCGGCGCCCGCCCCGGCGAGGACCAGGAGGTTGCCGCCCTCCTCCACCTCGGCACCGGTGGCGACACCGCCCCGGGGCACGATCGTGGCCTGGGCGGCCGTCCGGGCGGTGCCGCCCTGCGGCCTGGCGTCGGGCGCGGCGCCCGCGGGACCGGTCGCGCCGGTGGCGCCCTTGCCGAGGTAGCGGGGCGCGGCCTGCTTCACGCCGCTGGTCAGGGCGCCGAGCGGCCCGGTCCCGCCCCGCTCGGCGGCCGACATGTCCGGCCCGGGGGCCGGCTCGGCACCTTCGGCGGCGAAGGCGGCACCGGCGGTGACGGCCGGGGCGAGGGCGACACCGACGATGACCGCGGTGGCGAGGGCGGTGCGAAGGGCGGAACGCATAACCACTCCTGGGAAGCGGGCGGGTGGATGAGGAAGAGCCGCATGCCGCCTGCTCGCTCGCTCGTTCGGGCCGGCCGGCCGGCCGTCGGAGTGTGGCGCGGGGCTGCACGAAGAAACGTTATGGATCTTGTGTGCGGAAGCCATGCACTCCGCGTCACAGACGTGTGACAGGCATCACGGCACCCGTGTCCACCAGGGGCTTCGCACAGGCTTCCACGCCGGGGCTGTACAGGCCGCTACGCGCGTAGATATGCTCGAGTGGTGACCATGCCCACCACCCTCACCGCATTCGCTGACGTGACCGCGTCCGACAGCACACTGCGCCGCTTCCTCCACGGGCTGCCCGGTGTGGACGCCGTCGGCCTCGAAGCGCGCGCCGCGTCTCTCGGCACCCGTTCGATCAAGACGACGGCCAAGGCGTACGCCATCGACCTGGCCATCTCGATGATCGACCTGACGACACTCGAAGGCGCGGACACCCCGGGCAAGGTCCGGGCGCTCGCCACGAAGGCCGTCAACCCCGATCCGACCGACCGCACCAGCCCGCGCACCGCCGCGGTCTGCGTCTACCCCGACATGGTGGCCACCGCGAAGGCCGCCCTCGCCGGCAGCGACGTGAAGGTCGCCTCCGTCGCGACCGCTTTCCCGGCCGGCCGTGCCGCCCTCGGCGTCAAGCTGGCGGACGTCCGCGACGCGGTGGCCGCCGGGGCGGACGAGATCGACATGGTGATCGACCGCGGGGCGTTCCTCGCGGGCGACTTCCTGAAGGTCTACGAGGAGATCCGCGCCGTGAAGGAGGCCTGCGCGCGCGAGGGCGGCGAAGCCCGCCTGAAGGTCATCTTCGAGACCGGCGAGCTGTCCACGTACGACAACATCCGCCGCGCCTCCTGGCTCGGCATGATCGCCGGGGCGGACTTCATCAAGACCTCGACCGGCAAGGTCGGCGTCAACGCCACGCCCGCGAACACCCTCCTCATGCTGGAGGCGGTGCGCGACTTCCGCGCCCAGACCGGGGTACAGGTCGGAGTGAAGCCCGCGGGCGGCATCCGCACCACCAAGGACGCCATCAAGTTCCTGGTCCTGGTCAACGAGACCGTCGGCGAGGACTGGCTGGACAACCACTGGTTCCGGTTCGGCGCGTCGAGCCTGCTGAACGATCTGCTGATGCAGCGTCAGAAGCTGGCCACCGGACGTTACTCCGGTCCCGACTACGTGACGGTGGACTGATCACGATGACGAAGTTCGAGTACGCACCCGCACCCGAGTCCCGCTCGGTCGTGGACATCGCGCCGTCCTACGGCCTGTTCATCGACGGCGAGTTCACCGAGGCCGCCGACGGGAAGGTCTTCAAGACCATCTCGCCCGCCTCCGAGGAGGTGCTCTCCGAGGTCGCCCAGGCGGGCGCCGAGGACGTGGACCGGGCCGTGAAGGCCGCCCGCAAGGCGTTCGAGAAGTGGTCGGCGCTGCCGGGCGCCGAGCGCGCCAAGTACCTGTTCCGCATCGCCCGGATCATCCAGGAGCGCAGCCGCGAGCTGGCCGTCCTGGAGACCCTGGACAACGGCAAGCCGATCAAGGAGACCCGCGACGCGGACCTCCCGCTGGTCGCGGCGCACTTCTTCTACTACGCGGGCTGGGCCGACAAGCTGGACCACGCCGGCTTCGGCGCGAACCCGCGCCCCCTGGGCGTGGCCGGCCAGGTCATCCCGTGGAACTTCCCGCTGCTGATGCTCGCGTGGAAGATCGCCCCGGCGCTCGCCACCGGCAACACGGTGGTGCTCAAGCCGGCCGAGACGACGCCGCTGTCCGCGCTGCTCTTCGCGGACATCTGCCGCCAGGCGGGCCTGCCGAAGGGTGTCGTGAACATCCTTCCGGGTTACGGGGACGCGGGGGCCGCCCTCGTCGAGCACCCGGACGTCAACAAGGTCGCCTTCACCGGCTCGACCGCCGTCGGCAAGGCCATCGCCCGCCAGGTCGCGGGGACGCGGAAGAAGCTGACCCTGGAGCTGGGCGGCAAGGGCGCCAACATCGTCTTCGACGACGCGCCCATCGACCAGGCCGTCGAGGGCATCGTGACCGGCATCTTCTTCAACCAGGGCCAGGTCTGCTGCGCGGGCTCCCGCCTGTTGGTGCAGGAGTCGATCCAGGACGAGCTGCTGGACGCCCTCAAGCGCCGTCTGACGACCCTCCGCCTCGGCGACCCGCTGGACAAGAACACCGACATCGGCGCGATCAACTCCGCCGAGCAGCTGGCCCGTATCAAGGCGCTGGCCGAGACCGGTGAGGCCGAGGGCGCCGAGCGCTGGTCCCCGGCCTGCGAGATCCCCTCCTCCGGCTTCTGGTTCGCCCCGACGCTCTTCACCAACGTCACCCAGGCGCACACCATCGCCCGCGACGAGATCTTCGGCCCGGTGCTGTCGGTGCTGACGTTCCGTACGCCGGACGAGGCGGTCGCCAAGGCCAACAACAGCCAGTACGGCCTGTCCGCCGGCATCTGGACGGAGAAGGGCTCCCGCATCCTCGCGGTGGCCAACAAGCTCCGCGCGGGCGTCGTCTGGGCCAACACGTTCAACAAGTTCGACCCGACATCGCCGTTCGGCGGCTACAAGGAGTCGGGCTTCGGCCGCGAGGGCGGCCGTCACGGCCTGGAGGCGTACCTCGATGTCTGACAGCAACAGCAACCGTCTGAGCGTCCTCAAGACCTACAAGCTGTACGTCGGGGGCAAGTTCCCCCGCAGCGAGAGCGGCCGGGTGTACGAAGTGACCGACTCGAAGGGCAAGTGGCTGGCCAACGCCCCTCTCTCGTCCCGCAAGGACGCGCGGGACGCGGTCGTGGCGGCCCGCAAGGCGTTCGGTGGCTGGTCGGGCGCGACCGCGTACAACCGGGGCCAGATCCTGTACCGCGTCGCCGAGATGCTGGAGGGCCGCAGGAGCCAGTTCGTGCACGAGGTGGCGCACGCGGAGGGCCTGTCCAAATCCAAGGCGGCGGAGGTCGTCGAGGCGGCCGTCGACCGCTGGGTCTGGTACGCGGGCTGGACGGACAAGATCAGCCAGGTCGTGGGCGGGGCGAACCCGGTCGCGGGCCCGTTCTTCAACCTGTCGACCCCCGAGCCGACGGGCGTGGTCGCGATCGTCGCGCCGCGCGAGTCGTCCTTCCTGGGCCTGGTCTCCGTGATCGCCCCGGTGATCGCCACCGGCAACACGGCGGTCGTCATCGCCTCCGAGAAGGCCCCGCTGCCCGCGCTGTCGCTGGGCGAGGTGCTGGCCACCTCCGACCTTCCGAGCGGTGTGGTCAACGTCCTGTCCGGCAAGGCGGCCGAGATCGCCGGACCGCTGGCCGCGCACCAGGATGTCAACGCCATCGACCTGACGGGCGCGGACGCCGAGCTGGCGCGCGACCTGGAGATCGCGGCGGCGGACAACCTCAAGCGCGTCCTGCGTCCACAGGCTGTGGACGGCGAGGACTTCACCGCGGACCCGGGCACGCACCGCATGACCGCGTTCCTGGAGACCAAGACGGTCTGGCACCCGACGGGTTCGCTGGGCGCCTCGGGCTCCGCGTACTGAGCCCCCGGCGGCCCCTGTGACCGAACGGCTCCGCTTCCCCACCGTCCGGGGGAGGCGGGGCCGTTCTCACACCCGGCTCACCCGGGCAGCGCGCCGCCCAGCACCGGACCGGCCACCGGCAGGTTCGGGAGGCTGGTCAGCGAGCCGGTCATCGAGGTCGTGTTCACCGGCCGGAAGTCGCCCACCTGCGTACCCACGCCGTTGTTCAGCGGGTCGACACCGGTCTGGGCGAGCGGGTTGACCTTCAGGTTCTTGGCGGTGCCCAGCACATGCGGGGTGGCCGCCGACACCCCCTCCACGGCCGCCGCCGCGTCCAGCTCGCCCACCGGCGACGGCACCGCGTGCGCCGTACCGCCGGCGGCGCCGAGAGCGGCGCCCAGGGCGGTGAGGGTCAACCCGGCCTTCAGAAAGGTGTGACGTGCCATGGAAGGGGCTCCTGCCGCGTGCGTAATGAGCGTGACGATCCGGGCACGCAGCGTATTTGACATGTGATGCTCGATACCAACGGGTCCCCGGGGGCATCCCCCTACCGGGTGCATGGTTCAGACTGGTGTCCCGTGAGTTCCCATCCCTTCCCGGCCCGCGTCGTGCTGCTCGCGGGACCGTCCGGCTCCGGCAAGTCCTCCCTCGCGGCCCGCACCGGCCTTCCCGTGCTGCGCCTCGACGACTTCTACAAGGAGGGCGACGACCCGACGCTCCCGCTCGTCCCGGGCAGCGCGGACATCGACTGGGACTCCCCGCTGTCCTGGGACGCGGACGCGGCGGTCGCGGCGATCGTCGAACTGTGCGGCACGGGACGGACGACCGTCCCGGTGTACGACATCGCCACCAGCAAGCGCGTCGACCGGGAGGCGTTCGCCCTCGCGCGCACGCCGCTGTTCGTGGCCGAGGGCATCTTCGCGGCGGACATCGTGGCGCGCTGCCAGGAGCTCGGCGTACTGGCGGACGCGCTGTGCCTGCGCGGCCGTCCGTCCACCACGTTCCGCCGGCGGCTCCTGCGGGACCTGCGCGAGGGCCGCAAGTCGGTGCCGTTCCTGCTGCGCCGGGGCTGGCGCCTGATGCGCGCCGAACGCTCCATCGTGGCCCGTCAGACCGGGCTGGGCGCCCACCCCTGCGACAAGGACGAGGCGCTGGGCCGGCTGGCCGCAGCCGCGGCGGGCCGCCACCGTACGCCGACGACGGCGCCGGCCGCGTAACGCGGTGCGGGGCCGGACAGGACCCCCGTCCCGTCCGGCCCCCGCTCCCCCGTTGTCCCCGTACCCCCGGGGCTTCCCCGTTGTCCCGGTACCGCGGGCACCCCCGTACCCGTGGGACCGGCCTCCCTCCCGCGCCCGGTGGCGCGGAGGGCCCCCGTTGCCCTCAGGCCACCAACTGGCCGAAGGATTCCTCCTCGTCACGGCCGAAGCTGAGGACGTCGTCCTCGCGCAGCCGGCGGAGCGACCGCCAGATGCTCGACTTCACCGTGCCGACACTGATGTCCAGGATCTCCGCGATCTCCGGATCCGTACGGCCCTCGTAGTAACGCAGGACCAGCATGGTGCGCTGCGGTTCGGGCAGCCGGGCCAGCGCCTGCCAGAGCACCGCGCGCAGCTCCGTGCCGCGCATCGCGTCCGTGTCGCCGGCGGACTCGGGGAGTTCCTCGGTCGGGTACTCGTCGATCTTCCGGCGCCGCCAGGCGCTGATGTGCAGGTTCGTCATCGTGCGCCGCAGATAGCCCCCGACCGCCGCCTTGTCGGTGATCCGGTCCCAGGCGCGGTACGTCGAGAACAGCGCGCTCTGCAGCAGGTCCTCGGCTTCGAAACGGTCACCGGTGAGGTGGTAGGCGGTGGCGTACAGGGAGGCGCGGCGCTCCCGTACGTACGCGGTGAACGCCGCTTCGGCGTTCGTGGCGTCCGTACGGCCCGGCCGCTCCCCCTGGACCTCCCTGTACGTCTCTCCCCCGTCGGACACGGCCACCATGTACGGCGACGTGTGCTGACGCCCGGCGCTGCGAACGCACCCCCGCCCGTTCACAACCCCGGACTTCTCCGTGCTCCGCGTGACGTCGTGGAGACGCGTGACAACTGCGCTGGAGGTGGTGCTGTGCAGTGCGTTCATCTCGCGCCCCCCGTCGGTTGGAGTCCGTTTCGGTCCGTGTGCCAAAGAGCTTGCCCGGGTGAGTTCATGGCGGTGTCCGCCGACTGTCACAGAGCTGTCACAGGGGCCGGGTGCGCCCGGCGGTCGAACTGCCCCTCACCCATGGGTCAGAATGACGCCGTGCCTTTCCTGTTGCTGATCGAGGACGACGACGCCATCCGCACGGCCCTCGAACTCTCGCTGTCACGCCAGGGCCACCGGGTGGCCACCGCGGCGACGGGCGAGGACGGCCTGAAACTGCTGCGTGAGCAGCGGCCGGATCTGATCGTGCTGGATGTGATGCTGCCCGGCATCGACGGTTTCGAGGTGTGCCGGCGCATCCGGCGCACCGACCAGCTGCCGATCATCCTGCTGACGGCGCGCAGCGACGACATCGACGTCGTGGTGGGCCTGGAGTCCGGTGCGGACGACTACGTCGTCAAGCCGGTGCAGGGCCGGGTCCTCGACGCCCGTATCCGGGCGGTGCTGCGGCGCGGCGAGCGGGAGGCGACGGACTCGGCGACGTTCGGGGCGCTGGTCATCGACCGGTCGGCGATGACCGTGACGAAGAACGGCGAGGACCTTCAGCTGACGCCGACCGAGCTGCGGCTGCTGCTGGAGCTGAGCCGCAGGCCCGGGCAGGCGCTCTCGCGCCAGCAGCTGCTGCGGCTGGTGTGGGAGCACGACTACCTGGGCGACTCGCGCCTGGTGGACGCGTGTGTGCAGCGCCTGCGGGCGAAGGTCGAGGACGTGCCGTCCTCGCCGACCCTGATCCGCACGGTGCGGGGCGTGGGCTACCGGCTGGACGTACCTTCGTGAGCGGCGCACGCGCGGCCAACGGTCCGCGGACGACCACGAAAGCCGCTCCTTCGAGCCGCGCGGCCGGGGACGGGGGAACCCCCGGGCCGAAGGCTCTGGGGGAGGACGGAAGGACACGGTGACGGAGCCCGCCGGGAGGGCCGCGGTGACGCGGCTTCGCTGGACGAGTCTGCGGCTGCGCCTCGTCGTCGTGTTCGCGCTCGTCGCGCTCACCGCCGCCGCGTCCGCGTCCGGCATCGCGTACTGGCTGAACCGCGAGGCGGTCCTCACGCGTGCGCAGGACTCGGCGCTGAACGACTTCCGCCAGGAGATGCAGCGGCGGGCGGCCACCTTGCCGCCCCGGCCCACCCAGGAGGAGCTGCGGCGGACCGCGGAGGAGATCTCGTCCGGCGGTGTGGGCTACGGCGTGGTGCTGCTGGCCGAGCGCGAGGGGGGCAAGCCGGTCATGGGGGTGTCCGACCCGGACCGGTTCACGCTGAAGGACGTGCCGCAGTCGCTGCGGACCGCCGTCGACAAGCGGCACGAGATCACCGACGGCAACCCGTACCCGTACCACCTCTTCTGGCAGCGCACCACGCGCGGGAAGACGCCCTACCTGGTCGGCGGGGCGCGGATCGTCGGGGGCGGGCCGACGGGGTACATGTTCAAGTCGCTCGAACCCGAGCGGCAGGACCTGAACTCGCTGGCCTGGTCGCTGGGGATCGCCACCCTCCTCGCGCTGCTGGGTTCGGCGCTGCTCGCGCAGGCCGCGGCCACGACCGTGCTGAAGCCGGTGCACCGGCTCGGGGAGGCGGCGCGGCGGCTCGGGGAGGGTCAGCTGGACACGCGGCTTCGGGTCTCCGGCACGGACGAACTGGCCGAGCTGTCACGGACCTTCAACAGCGCCGCGGAGAGCCTGCAGAAGAAGGTCGCGGACATGAGCGCCCGCGAGGAGTCGAGCCGCCGCTTCGTCGCCGACATGTCGCACGAGCTGCGCACGCCGCTGACGGCGCTGACCGCCGTGACGGAGGTGCTGGAGGAGGAAGAGGAGAGCCTCGACCCGATGATCGCGCCGGCCGTCGCGCTGGTGGTCAGCGAGACGCGGCGGCTGAACACGCTCGTCGAGAACCTGATGGAGGTCACGCGTTTCGACGCGGGTACGGCCCGGCTCGTCCTGGACGACGTCGACGTGGCCGACCAGGTGACCGCGTGCGTCGACGCGCGGGCGTGGCTGGACGCGGTCGAGCTGGACGCGGAGCGCGGCATGATGGCGCGGCTCGATCCGCGCCGGCTCGACGTGATCCTCGCGAACCTCATCGGGAACGCGCTCAAGCACGGCGGTTCACCGGTGCGGGTGTCGGTGCGGACGGCGGAGGACGACCTGTTCATCGAGGTGCGCGACCACGGGCCGGGTATCCCCGAGGACGTGCTGCCGCATGTCTTCGACCGGTTCTACAAGGCGAGCGCGTCGCGTCCGCGCTCCGAGGGCAGTGGTCTCGGTCTGTCGATCGCCATGGAGAACGCTCACATCCACGGCGGTGACATCACGGCGGCGAACTCGCCGGACGGTGACGGTGCGGTGTTCGTGCTGCGGCTGCCGCGCGACGCGTCGCGCCCGGCCGCGAGCGGGGCGGAGAGCGAGGAGGCCGGCGGTGAGGACAGTGCGTGAACGGCTGCGGGGCGGCGCCGCGCTCGCGGGTGTCGCCGTGGCCGCCGCCCTCGTCTCGGGCTGCGGCATCCGGCCGACGGTGCCGGTCGACGCGGGGGCGGCGCCGTCGCGGTTGCCGTGCAGCCTGTCGGGCGACGAGGCCGCGCCGCGGGCCCAGGAGGACGTACCGGTCAGGGTCTACCTGGTGTGCGCCTCGGGTCTGGAGGCGGTGGAGCGTGCGGTCGGCGCGGCGGCGGCCGAGAAGGGCCGTCACAGCCGCGTCGAGGTGGCGAGGCTCCTGCTGGGGCAGCTCGGGGCGGAGCCGACGGCGAGGGAGCGGGAGGCCGGCTTCACGACGTACGTGCAGTCGCCGCTGACCGTCTCGGCGGGGCGCGAGGGTGATCCGGCGCAGGCGCTGCGGCTGGGCCTCCAGCCGGAGGACCTGGCCCCGGCCGCGCTGTCGCAGATCGTCTGTACGTACGCGGAGCACGCGGCCACCACGGCCGGCGAGCGGACGGTCCTGCTGGGCGGTCCCGGGGACTACCCGGTGCGCCGCTACGTCTGCACGCGGGAGCTCAAGGAGCGTCCGGAGTCGCCGGCGCCGACGGAATCGCCCTGACCGATGGCACCTGCTGCTTTCAGCCACCGCTTTTCGGCCTGCGGAACCGATCCTGCCGGTCGGCGCGTCTTGGGGGGCGTGCAGCGTCAAGGTTCGGGCGGTCGTGCCGCCATCCGCTCCCGCTTCGGCTTCCGCGCGGCGGGGCTCGCCCTTCTCCTCGCGCACCTGGGGCTGGTGGGATGGCTGACGCTCCGGCCGCTGGACGTGATGTGGGTGAACGCGGACAACCTGGAGTTGTTCGCGGGCATCAAGGCCGACCTGGCACTGGGCCCGGTGGAGGCCGCGCGGCGGATCGGTGAGGGCCTGCTGCTCCTGGCACCGCTCGGGGTGCTGCTGCCGATGGCGGGCGGGCGGCTGGACGTCTCCCCGTGGTCCTCGCTGGCCCGTACGGCCGCGGCGGGCGCCATGGTGTCGCTGGGCATCGAACTGCTGCAGACGGTGGTGCCGGGGCGTGTCGTGGACGTGGACGCGCTGCTGCTGAACACGGCCGGGGTGGCGCTCGCGCACCTGGCCGTGGTGCCGGCCGCGCGGGCGCGGCTGCGGCGGGGCCCGGCGGTCCGCCGGGCGGACGAGGCGGCTCAGGGTACGACCCCGACGATTCCCAGGGTCGGTGTCGCCCCGTAGTCCGACGCTTTGTCCGGCGTGGCGAGCGAGTATGGAGTCATCGGAGCCCGACGGAGCGGCTCCCGGGATCCCACCGGACCGGCGTGGACGAAGCGACGGACCGGCGGATCGACCGACTCGCGAAGGAGCCCACCATGGCCGCACTTGTCCGCCCCCGAGACGGCCGCGTGATCGGCGGAGTGTGCGCGGCGCTGGCACGGCGCTTCGGCACCTCCGCGACGACGATGCGCGTCATCTTCGTCGCCTCGTGCCTGCTGCCCGGCCCGCAGTTCGTGCTCTACCTGGCGCTGTGGCTGCTGCTGCCGTCGGAGAAGTCCGCGAAGCCGGCCTGGTGACCCGGCGGCGGGGGCCGGGAACCGGACCCGGACCCACGGAAACGGGGCGGGGGCCCCCCGGGGGGGGCGGGCCCCGGGGGGCCCCGGGCGGTCGCTCGAGGCCCCCAGGGTTTGACCAGTCCAAGCTTTGCAATCTGTGTTTTGGTGTGGG